>JADLAJ010000316.1 GCA_020848255.1 Chitinophagales bacterium | reverse complement strand
CAAAAAATGGGCATCGATTATGAATCGGCGAAACAGCATAATGAGAAAATTATTTATGTGGCGGTGACAGGTTACGGATATTCCGGAGCATATAAAGATAAAGCGGGACATGACATGAATTACCTGGGATATTCCGGTATTCTGGGTTTAACCGGAGATAAAGAAAAGCCAATAGTTCCGGCCTGTCAGATTGCAGATGTGGCCGGCGGCAGTTACCCTGCGGTAGTAGCATGTTTATCTGCATTATGGGCTCGTGAACGAACCGGTAAAGGACAATTTGTAGATGTGGCTATGACGGATTGTGTCATGCCGTTATTATCCATGCAGTTTGGTGAATCACTCAATACTAATGTAAGACACAAACGCGGCGAGCCTATGCTGAGTGGTGGTATGGCAAATTACCATCTTTATAAATGTAAGGATGAGAAATGGATAGCGCTGGGTTCTCTAGAACCAAAATTCTGGCAGGGAGTGTGTCTGCTGATTGGCAAACCTGACTGGGGTCCGCGCATGATGCCTATTCCCGAAGAAGTAGAAAAGCTGAAAAAAGATTTGCAGGATATCTTCCTTACAAAAACACGGGATGAATGGGTTTCCGCTGCAGAACCACTGGACGTATGCTTAACTCCTATCCTGGAATTGGAAGAAGTGGAAAAGGATATTCATTTAAATCAGCGTGATATGTTTTTCGAAGTAGAACATGCTGATTATGGTAAGGTAAAAGGAATTAACCAGCCATTTAAATTTTCTGAAACGCCTGCAAAACCAAGCTGGGGCGCCCCATTAATGGGCGAAGATAATGAACTGCTGAATGATTTATAAATTCATTAAATTTGCTGTATGCAAAAACTGTTTTTTATTTTTATGATGTTATCTGTTTTCTCCTGCAAAAAGAAAACGCAGGATGATATTGGTTTGCCGCTAAGCGAAACGAACTGGGCTTTGCATTTCAAAAACAACAGCACTTTTACGTATTTCGCAGAATCAGATCTCTATTTTAAAGCAAACAAAGAAGTAAATAACTACAGAAACGCAGATACTGTTTCGGGTGCGTGGAAATCTTTCAACAATAACGTAACTATAACCTTTAACAATGGTGATATTTATAACGGAACTGCAATTACCGCTGATAGTATTGCCGGTTCACTCACTGCTTCCGGAAACAACGGAACCTGGTATGCTATAAAACAATAAAAAAAACGTACGCAATTTATATTACGTACGTTTTCGAAAACTGTCGAGGTAATCAATTTTAATTCTCTCCGAATTAAAACTCGTGTATGATAGTTATTTCTTAGTTTGCTTTTACCAGCCTGCGAACTGCACTGCCTTCAGAAGAGTAGAATTGAACCATATACATACCTGCTGCTAAATCAGTAGTATTTATATCCAATTCATTCACCCCTTTGTCTAAGGTACGTAATTCTTGTTTGGCCATATTGCCATCCATATTAAAATACTTAACCTGTACTTTAGTTGCGCTGGCGCATTTTACTGTAACTTGAGATGTATTTTCTTGCTCTTGTTTTGGCATTAATTCACTGAAAGTAATTTTCTCGTCGTTGTGATACAATGCAACAATGTTACTTGGAGCATAAGCAGTATTATCTGCCAATAAATCACTTTGTGCTTTGAGGGTTCCGAATGATGCTACAAGCAAGATTGAGAACAGGGTTTTGGTAAGGTGTTTCATGACTAAGGGTTTAAATATTTAAAAAACTTTTTTAAACACTAATTGAAAACGATAATAAAAATGAAACTACTGATGACTTAACTAAGCGTACTGAATAAATTTGTTTGTAAATGGGTCATTAGGTATGTTTCTTTAATATTTAAGGGTTTCAAAGGGTTTACGATACAATTTTACATACTATTTTTCTATTTGTCAATAGATTTAACAATTTATTTTCAAAAAATTTCCATTTCCCCATTTTTCTTGATATAAATCAGTTATAATTAATCAAAACCTGTAAATTGGTACACTTGTTGACATATATAATTCTGTAATTTTAATCTATGAGACGGTATTTATTTTTACTCTTTGTTCTATTAAATGACTTAGTTCCAGCATTGGCTGTTGATGTAAATTTTAAAAATGAATGGAGCCAATCGGGCACCAATTATAGTGTTCCCGCATCAGCTAAAAAAGTCTCGATAATAGATTTTGGTGGTAAAGCGGACAATGTCACAGACAACTCAACAGCCTTGCAAAATGCAATCAAATCTTTGAGCGGAAACTACGGTATAATAGAGATTCCTGCTGGAAATTTTCTGTTTAAAAAATCAATCTCTATTCCCTCCAATATTTTAATTAAAGGAAAAGGAAGTGATAAAACTATTTTGAATTTTAACTTGAACGGAAACGGTGATTTATTTTCCATACAGGGAAGTGTCACTAATATCTCCTCTCCTGTTTTATCAGGCACGGTAAAAGGCAGCAGCAGTATAAAGGTAAGTAACCCGGCCGGTTTCGCTATTGGTGATTATGTATTAGTGAAACAATCAGCCAATACTTTACTGGAATCCAACTGGGCATACAGTTCATTTTTTCAGATAGTAAAAATCAGCAAGATAAACGCAAATGAAATTTCTTTCTCCTCCTCACTGCATTTAGATTTTCCTTCATCCAACCATCCAGTTTTACAAAAAATAAATCCTGTTCAAAATACCGGCATTGAATCGTTAAAAATAAAAAGAAGTGATGTTACTTCCGGGCAAACTTCCAATATCTTTTTTAACTATGCTGTAAACTGTTGGGTAAAAGGTGTAGAAGTGGAAAACTGCAACTATGCACATATTACTTTGCAAAGCTCAGCAAACACGACCGTTTCAGGTAACTATCTGCACGATGCATTTGATTACGGCAGTGGCGGAAAAGGCTATGGTGTAGTCATGCAGTTTGGTGCAAGCGATAATTTCATTTTTGACAATATTGCCAAACATCTACGACATTCATTTTTGTTGCAGGCAGCGGCAAATGGAAACGTAATCGCCTATAACTATTCTTATGATCCTTACTGGACGGAAGGCTGGT
>JADLAJ010000315.1 GCA_020848255.1 Chitinophagales bacterium | reverse complement strand
TTCTCTTATTCATATACTGATAAAAAAGGTAAAACAGTCGTTAAGTTTGCTAAAGAACAGGAAAAACTGGAAAAGTTTATGAAAGAGAACTATCCATATCCTTACGAATTTAATGATGAAAACCATCCTGAAAAATATAAAAAGGCGCAGAAGTACCATTATGCAATTACATGGGGCTCTGGTACCAGAGTCTCCCAGTCAGGACAAAGTTATTCATATATCAATTGCAATTTATTCGACAGGCGTACGAATACAGAGTTGCCCAGTTCAGGAAAAGGAACAGCCTATGCAATTGGCATTTTTTCCACGACAATTAATACATTGGTTTATGTATATGAACAACGTAAGAAATAATGATTTATAATATAAAAAGCCTTAGCATTGCTGAGGCTTTTTATATTATTTTGTGTCGTCCTGAAACAAGTTCAGAATGAAGATAGAAATTAATCAATAATCAGCATCGCGTCTCCGTAGGAGAAGAAGTTGTATTTTTTCTGAATGGCAATCTGATAAGCTTCCATCGTTAAATCAAATCCTGCAAATGCAGAAACCATAATGATTAAACTTGATTTAGGAACGTGGAAATTGGTAATCATGCAATTTGCGATATTAAAATCATACGGCGGGTGGATAAATAAGTTTGTCCAGCCTTCCATTGGTTTTAACAAACGCTCTGCAGAAACCGCAGTTTCTAAAGAACGCATAGAAGTTGTTCCAACTGCACACACGTTTTTGCCTTTTTGTAATGCACGGTTCACAATCTTAGAACATTTCTCATCAATCTTGAAATATTCAGCATCCATTTTGTGTTTAGATAAATCTTCCACATCAATAGAGCGGAAAGTACCTAAACCAATATGTAAGGTTAATTCTGCAAAATCAACGCCTTTGATTTCTAAACGTTTCATTAATTCTTTACTGAAATGCATACCTGCCGTTGGTGCAGCTACTGCGCCTTCCTGACTGGCAAAAACCGTTTGGTAGTTTTCTTTGTCTGATTCTTCCGGTTCTCTTTTGATGTATTTTGGTAATGGAGTATTTCCCAGTTTGTCCAGCACCGCTCTGAATTCTGCATCTGTGCCGTCAAACAAGAAACGGATGGTTCTTCCGCGGGAAGTAGTATTGTCCACTACTTCAGCTACTAAATCGTCATCGCCGAAATATAATTTATTGCCCACACGGATTTTACGCGCCGGATCAACCAGTACATCCCACAGGCGCAGGTCGTGATTTAATTCTCTTAATAAGAAAACCTCAATTTTTGCACCGGTTTTTTCTTTAGTACCATACATACGTGCAGGAAATACTTTGGTATTATTCAGTACCATTACATCACCGTCATCAAAATAATCCAGGATATTTTTGAACAGTTTGTGTTCAATTTTGCCGGATTTACGGTGTACCACCATTAATTTGCATTCATCGCGCTGCTTAGACGGATATAAAGCAATCTTTTCTTTTGGTAATTCGAAGTCAAATTGTGAAAGTTTCATTATTGTTGTTTATTATTTTACGGAATAATAGTTATGGGATTAAAATGCGCTTCAAAGATACCTGTAAGATAACCAAATTGCAAACGACAAATATTTTTATTTGATTAAATTTTGTAGGTTTGTTGTATGCGTCAACTATTCAGAGTTTTAGGTGAAACATTAAAATTAACTTTTCAGCAATTATGGCTGAACAAGCTGCGTACTTTTTTGTCCTTATTCGGCATTACGGTAGGGATATTCAGTATTATTGCTATTCTCACGGCGGTAGATGCACTGAAAAATAATATTAATCAGTCCATTAACAGTTTAGGGGATAATGTGATTTTTATAAATAAATGGGCGTGGACCTTCGATGGTCCTAGCGATTATCCCTGGTGGAAATATTTTCAGCGGCCAAACGTAAAGTATGAAAACTATAAATACGTGCAGGCAAAGTCGAAACTGGCTGAATATGTAACCTTTGAACTGAACCCGCGTCCGGCACCGGAAATATCGTATAAAGACAAAAAAACACATAAAGGCGCTATTTATGCCGTTACGGATAATTATGGTAAAGTTTTTCAGCTGGATATTGCACAGGGCAGATATTTATCTACTATGGAAATCGGAAACGGACTGAACGTATGTGTTATAGGTGGTGATATTGCCGATAAACTCTACAAAAATATTTCAAATCCGGTGGGTATGGAATTACGGATGGCGGGAAAACCGCTTACGATTGTTGGTATAATTACCAAAAAAGGAGAAGACTTATTAGGGTTTAATTACGACAAAGCAGTTATCGTTCCGCTGGATTATTATACCCGTAATTTTTCAATTGACGAAAATAGTATAGACAAAACACTTGAAATCAGGACAAAGCCGGATGTAAGTTTAGAAGAATTAAAACAGGAACTAACAGGTATCATGCGGGCGGCCAGGAAATTACGACCTACACAGGAAGATAATTTTTCCGTGAATCAGCTAAGTGTAATCGCCAAAGGATTTGACGGAGTTTTTGATTCGCTCGGAATGGTGAAATGGGTCATCGGAGCCTTCTCTTTAATTGTAGGTGGTTTTGGAATTGCCAATATTATGTTCGTCAGCGTGTCGGAAAGAAAAGCCTTAATAGGTATAAAAAAAGCATTGGGCGCTAAACGTTCGGATATTCTGCTTGAGTTTTTACTGGAAGCTATTTTCCTTTGCATGATGGGCGCAGTAGTTGGTTTATTGCTCGTGTATATTATGTGTTATTTTGCCACGGATGCATCCGGTATGGAATTTAAAATTGGTCCGGTAAATGTCGCCATTGCTTTTGGTATATCCTTTATGCTTGGAATTTTAGCCGGCATTATTCCTGCCTATCTTGCCGCTACCATGGATCCTGTGGAGGCGATTCGGAGTAAATAAATCGTTGCTGTCATTTCGAACGAAGTGAGAAATCTCGCTACATATATTATAATAGTTCCTCAACTGTAACAGGCTGTACATTCTCTTTCTGGCAAACTATAAAGCCTGCTTTATTAGAAAGCTCCGCGATTTGCTCTAAAGTAAAACCACAAACTAAACCAAGCGAAGCCACTGCAATAACAGCATCACCGGCACCGCAAACATCCGGGTTTTCTAATGTTGAATGTTGAGTGTTGAATGTTGAATGATTGCTATCGTAAATAAAATTTCCATCGGAACCCAATGTCACTAGTAAGTTTTTGAAATTGATTTTTTCAAATAACTTTTTTGAAATGATTTCAATAGAATCATCTTTCGCGAATAACTCTTCACTAATAACGGATAACTCTTGTTTATTAGGTTTAAATAAATCCACTTCCTTGTATAAATCCCAGTTGTCAAATTTCGGGTCTACACATATCAGCAGATTATGTTGTTTCGCTAATTTTAAAATTTCCGGAATGATGGCGGCGTTCAGCAAACCTTTGTTATAATCCTGCAAGATAATCGCATGCGGTTTATGGTTAGTGATAGCCGTTTGGATATTTTTTAAAATAAAATGATTGACTAAATCCGGATATTCATTGACATCTTCCGCATCCAGACGAAACACAGGTTGCTTGTCCTGAAATATGCGCAATTTTTTTGTAGTGCTTTGCTGTGGATTCGTATGCACATAATGATTACTGATATCTTCTCTATGCAGCATTGCATAAATGGATTTAGCCGCATCATCATCGCCAAGCGTGCCTACCAAATAAGGAATGGCGTTTAGTTTTTTGATGTTCAAGGCCACGTTTGCCGCACCGCCTAAGTATTGTTTTTTATCCTGAATAAATAAAACCGGTGTCGCAGCATGTTCCGGAGAATTCCGGGTATGCGAAGTGTATACAAATTCATCCAGCATAATATCACCCACCACGATGATGCGTTTGTTTTCAAATTTAGAAATATCAAAGACAGATGACATGTTGTAAAAATACAAAAAATAAAAAGACCTCGTAGGTGTAAACCTACGAGGTCTGTATTCTAATTCTTTTAATTTAAACTAATTTAGCCAGTGCATTTTTAACACGCTTAAATGCTTCCATTAAATTTTCTTCAGAAGCTGCATATGAGAAACGGATGCATTCCGGTGCGCCGAAACCTGTGCCGCTCACTGCCGCCACATGGCCTTCATGCAATAAGTATAAAGCCAAATCGTCAGCATCTTTAATCGGTTCTCCGTTAAAGTCTTTTCCAAAATAGGCACTCAAATCAGGGAATACATAAAATGCGCCGTCCGGAACATTGCATTTTACATTCGGTATTTCTTTTAACAAACCTAATACTAAATCCCTGCGTTTAAGGAACGCCTGACGGAAAGCTTCCGTCGGTGCCTGATCACCCAAAAGCGCCGTAATAGTGGCATGTTGTGCAACCGAATTGGTGCCGGAGGTAATTTGTCCCTGTAATTTATCACATGCTTTTGCAATATAGGCAGGAGCCGCCATGTAGCCGATTCTCCATCCCGTCATAGCATAGCCTTTTGCCTGTCCGTTTACAACAATGGTTCTGTCTTTCATAGAAGGAAACTCTGCAATGGAAACATGCTTTCCTGTATAATTGATGTGTTCGTAAATCTCGTCAGAAATGACATGCACTTGCGGGTATTTTTCCAGCACTTTCACAAAAGATTCGATTTCTGCACGTGAGTAAACAGAACCAGTAGGATTGCTCGGAGAAGAATACACTAAGAATTTTGTTTTGGGCGTGATGGCTTTTTCCAGTTGTTCCGCTGTCATTTTAAAATCTGCATCCACCGTGGTTGGAATATACACACAGGTAGCATTGCACAATTTCACCTGCTCCGGATAAGAAACCCAGAATGGGGCTGGAATAATTACTTCATCTCCTTCGTTTAAGAAAGAAATAAACACATTTGCCAGTGATTGTTTG
>JADLAJ010000314.1 GCA_020848255.1 Chitinophagales bacterium | reverse complement strand
GGAAACGCCTAAATTGCTGAATTCTATATAGCTATTTCAACTGAAAATGAAAAAAACGATACTCCTCTTTTCTTTTATTGCAACTCTGCAAGTAGTTTTTGCACAAAAATCAAACGTAGACAGCATACTTCAAAAAGTCGCTTTAGAAAAAGACGAAAACAATAGGTTTGATTTATACATAAGCATGGTGGGAACAGAAATTAACAATGACCCCAAATGGTGCATTGAGACCGGATTAAAGATATTAAACCAGGCACAAGGAGGCAATGATAAAATTGGACAAGCAATGGCCTATTCCTTTTTGGGGCAGGGATACCGGCTGCTGGGAAACTCTATTAAAGCCCTTGATTTTCATCATAAAGCAATTGCCATCGCAGAAAAAACCAGTATTCAATCTTTATTAGCTTCCGCAGAAAACCAAACAGGGCATATTTACAGAGACAGGGAGGAATATGATAAGGCTGCTAAAATATATCTGTCATCCACAGCACATGCTGATAAAGGACACAATGAAAAAATGAAAGCCTGGGCTCCTTCGAACCTGGGGGCCGTATTTCTTGCTACCAATAACCTTGATTCTTCGCTGATGTATTCACAAAGGGCGTATGAAATTTTTACCAGGTTAAAAGTAATTTCCAATAATCCTTATGTATTTATAAATCTGGGTGGTGTACATAGTAAAATGGGCAATACCCCGGTAGCTATGGGCTATTTTAATATGGCGCTCAATCGAAGTGAAGGCACCTCTAATATCAGGTATCGCAATTTAACATGCACCGCTTTAGCTGAACATTTCCAGCGAAATAATCAAACCGACTCCTGCGTCTTTTATGCAAGAAAAGCGATTGAAACGGTAAGCAATACTGCCTTCTTTTACCTGAGCAGTAAACCGGCAAAACTGCTTTCTGAGATCTATGAAAAGACAAATTGTGACAGTACATTAAAATATGCAAATCTTATAAAAACAGCCAACGATTCGTTAAGCAGTAATAAAACGAATCAGCAAATATTATTAATGACCTTTGAAGAGGATTTACGGCAACAGGAACTGGTTACAGAAAAAATAAAAGAACAACAACAGCGAAAACAAAACATCCAATACGCTTTGTTAGCCCTTGGTATCATTACTTTCATCATTGCATTCTTATTACTTAGCCGGAAATTAATCTCCAATACAAAGCTCATTCAATTTCTCGGCGTGGTCGCGTTGTTGCTGGTATTTGAATTTCTGAATTTATTACTTCATCCCTTTTTAGAACGCATCACTCATCATTCTCCGGCACTCATGTTACTGGCATTGGTATGTATTGCTGCATTGCTTGTGCCCCTGCATCATAAATTGGAACATTGGGCTACGACAAAACTGGTAGAAAAGAATAAACAAATAAGATTGGCAGAAGCAAGAAAGACCATTCAGGAGTTAGATGCTAAACCCGATGACAAATCAGAATAGAAGTACAAACGTACAACAATGGATTTTGTGCAATGGCCATCAGCATATATTCTCAACTACAGGATAAAACCCAGCGACATATCGGGCTGACACATTATGCTAGATAATTGATCTAAAAAAGCGAATTTAACCCCAGGAACGGCTTTTTGCGGCCCGGCTGCCGGAATCCAAGCCTATAGGCAGGCAGGCGCGGATCGGTCACTGGCCAAGTTACATACGCATACGTAATCTTATAAAGACTTTTCTTATATAAATTGAAGCTAGAAGAATGGCAACAGGAATAATAATTGGGCTAATTGCAGTTGTAGGTATTGCATTAATACTTTTAAAGAAAAAATCCACTCTTGAACAAACCTATTATCCATCCGCATTTTCATCAACGGTTGATAAATCCATTCCTGACTCAGCAGTGAGTTTTGGTTATAAATGTGTGTGGTTTGCAGTTAAAACAGATAAAAAGAATAAACTTGCTGAGATTTTAAAACTTAAAAATCTGTCAGAATGCAATTGGAAAGTTGGTATTGACAAAGCATATAATGGGTCTGTATTTATTACTCCGGCAATTGACGGCTGGACTTTGGCATGTGGTTGGGGACTACCTCATGGTGACAGTAAAGAAGGAATTGAGGAAGTAAAATTTATTTTGCAAGCGCTTAGCAAAGAATTTGGAGATGCACAATATTTCTCCACCCATCGTGTGACAGCGTATCATTGCTGGATGAAAGCAACAAATGGACAGGTTGTGCGAGTTTATAGTTTTTTAGGTGAATCTGGTGAAAACTTTGCTATTGAAGGAAAACCTACAAAATTTGAGCAAACTTTAAAACTTGTAAACACTTTTTCCGACGAGGCGAAAAATGAAGAATATTTTGAAGGGGAAGATCTGGATTGGCCTGACGAGGAACTTCTTATGCAGGTGGCAGGACATTGGAGCATTGACCCTACAAAAATCGAAGAAAGAAATGATATTGCAGCTGGTTTGGGGCTTTTAGCGCTACGATAAGAAGATGGGCTACACAAAACCCCATTCGTTGTACGCTTCCTGATATGTACTTCATACTTCGTAAAAAAGTAATTTTCCCTTGTTAGTACGTTCGAAAATGATATTTTTTAAATTGCTATTTATTTGTTTTGTATGTTTTGCTAAAAGTTATGGGCAAACACCGACAAATTCCTATGGTAGAATAGATGTAGAGATTATAAAGGAAAGTCGAAAAAAGATATATGCTAAAGTGGAGATTAAGTCTGCTTTTCGTGGTGGAGATTCTGCTTGGGTGCTATCTATCGAAGCAAAACTTAACCAATCAAGTCAGCTTGGAAAAGGCGCAAGAAGGGGAAAATACATAGTTTCTATTCTATTTATTGTAGATAAAATTGGTACTATCAGTGATGTAAAAGCGCTGACTAGCAATGGCTACGGAATGGAAGCAGAAGTGTTGCGTGCAATTAATAAAATGACAATGTGGGTTCCTTCTTCTCAAGGAGTACCAGTAAGGCCATACCGCACATCATCTTTATCGCCTCTGTTGAGTAATTAGCAACGACGAGAATAGGCAGCGTACAACAAGGGGTGGGGGCGTCATGGCGGATTAACTAGTATATCCCTTTCGGTATAGCGCTATTCAGCGACATATCCAACTAACGATAAAGCCCAGCTATAGAATGTATTTTCAGCTTCATATCTTTGATCAGCATCAGTCCCGGCTGAAGAATACGGAACATTGCCACGTCGACAGGCCCGGACGTTGCAGACAATTACCGAACCCCTCAATTCAATGAAAAATATATTATTAATACAGTTGATGTTTAGTTTCTTACTATGCTCTTGTCAGACAAATAACATAAATGTCGATGAGGCTATACATGCCCGGCAAAATTCTTTTCCATCAGGGCAAGACAAGAAATGGCAAGCAATTAAGAAACTCGAAATTTGCAAAGAAGATTATGTTTGCGATACGTTGTATAAAATATATCTTTCCATAGACACTTCTATAAAAGGATTTGGCAGTTACTACGATGTTATTTTTAATGTTTTAATGGAAATTAATTCTGAGAAGTCTGCTAAAACAATTGAGAAAATATTCTCAACAAAACATCCCAGGTTTCTATCTCAATCAACTTATGTTAGACTTTCAGGCGCAATGTCTAATTCTTTATTTTCGGGACTTCAAAGCCATAAAAATTATGAACTTTTATTTCCAGGTATATTAAATGCCCTGGAAAATGATTTTATGAATGCAGAGTGGATTATTAAGTTGCTTGACAAAGGTTTAAATGAACGAAAAATATCAAAAGAACAATTAGTTTCCTACTTGCCAGTTTTAGAATCTTTCTATACATACACAAAAATTGAAAGGGATAAACCAAGACCGAAAGATGGAATAATTTTAGATATTTACTACTGGATTACCAATTCGGAGTTAGCAAAATGTTTAAAAACAGTTAACGACAATCCTGTTGCGAATAAAATACTGCTGGAATTATTCAGAGATGCTAAAAATGCCAACACAACAGCCGGAAAAGAATTGTCTTGGGAAGCATATAAAGCCTTAGACAGTATACCTTTTGACAATGATTATTTGATGACAATTTGTAAGGATATAGAATATAGAAAGAAAGTATACGATTATTTTACAGGCATAAACAAATTTAATTTCTTTCCAGCTGCTTTTAGAAATCAACAATCACTTTGTGAAATGATTTGTGTGTCACCTCGTAATTTACGAAGGCACGACACGAATAAACCCAGCAGTGTAAGTTATATTGGTATGAAAGAAATAAACAATGGACTTTATTATTTCTATTGGATTTGTTGGTGGAGTACCTGTGAAAGTAACTCAGTTGTTGTAGTTGGGCCACAACCATTGGACAACACAAAATTTGACTATAGCCCAAAACTAAAAGGAGAAAGTATAAAGGAGAATGTTGCAAAAAGCGAGTTGCAAAAAACAATAGCAGAGTATGAACCAGACTAAAAAAACACCTTATAACATTGGGTTTTAGGCAAGTTGGGTTTGACTTTTTAACTTCAGCTAACTCCCATCCTGCACAAAGCCCCATACGTTGCCGGCAATTTTACTGACATGAAGTACGACCCACCGATAGAGCAAAGGACTACAGATCAACTGATTGAGATAATTGAATCTGCTGACGAGTGGAAACCTGACATCGTGGAATTGACTCGGACAGAGTTGTTAAAAAGAGGCATAACATTAAAGACACAAGATATAAGACGGAGAAGTAAGACTTCTTATAGAAAGAGAATAGATACAATTAAGTCAAGGGCGACATATACGACAGTAGAGAAAATATTGATTGTATTTTTGGGACCATTACTAGCATTATTATTCATGGACTTATTTCTATTTCAAGCCGGGGACGGATTTAAAAGGAAAAACAGGCAGGGGCTTTTTTACTTCATTTTGGGCATTGGATTTTGGGGATTGACTTTTTACATTTTTAGCCGGTAACAACTACTAATCAGCGAATTTTAAACAGCCGGCAAAAGCATGTCTTTAGTTATGACCAGACGACTTGTTAAATAGCAGTATTTTTTAAATTCAACAGTAGGGTTTGCGGGACGACCCGCTCCTTCGGAAGCCGGCTACATCGCAAACAAAAACAATGGCAGCAATACAATCGAACCACAAAATTTCCAGTAGATGACGACAGATAAAATTGACAATTTTAATGTGAAGGTGTGCACTGACCAGTATTCGGATTTATACAAGATTTTTTATTGCCACCGGAAACCTGGTTTTATAAGTTGTTGGATACATGAAAAGAAAAGCCCCTTCTGTAAGCTTGATACAGAAGGGGCTTTTTGTTTTATTCTGGTAATTTGCTTTTTAGGCTATAAATCTTCTACAAAATCATCCTTCGGCACGCTCATCCATCGGCACGCTTCCCGCATTTGGCGGGACAGGCAGGATGACAAGAGCATTTTACTGACTGCCAACTGCCTACTGCCTACTTTTTCCTAAGCTTCAGCTACCATGTAACTCTCCACCGGTTCACAAGTACAAATCAGATTCCGGTCACCGTGCGTATTATTCACCCTCGCCACAGAAGGCCAGAATTTATTGGCTGACACATAGGGCAGCGGGAATGCCGCTTCCTGGCGTGTATAAACATGTTTCCATTCGTCCGCCGTCAGTACAAACTGGGTATGCGGCGCATTCTTCAGCGGGTTATCTTTTTTATCGGCCTTTGCTTCTTCGATGGCCCGGATCTCTTCCCGGATGGATAACAAGGCATCGCAGAAACGATCCAGTTCGGCTTTGTCTTCACTCTCAGTCGGCTCGATCATGATGGTGCCAGCCACCGGGAAGCTCATCGTAGGGGCATGAAAACCATAATCGATCAGGCGCTTGGCCACATCTTCCGCTTCAATTTCGGCTGATTTTTTGAAGGGACGAAGATCAACGATGAACTCGTGTGCACACTGCCCGTTAATATTCGTGTACAGGATATCATAATTGCCGGCCAGTCTGGCCCGCATATAATTCGCATTCAGGATCGCATATTCCGTGGCGGCCCTCACGCCGTCTGAACCCAGCATTCGGATATAACCGTAAGAGATGAGCAGGATAGAAGCTGAACCAAGTGGTGCTGCGGATACTGCATTGGCGGTTCCGTCGTGCACGTGACCGGGCAGGTGTTTGGCCAGGTGGGCTTTCACACAAATGGGGCCCATGCCGGGACCGCCACCGCCGTGCGGAATAGCGAAGGTTTTGTGCAGGTTCAGGTGACAAACATCCGCGCCGATCAGTCCGGGAGCGGTTAGTCCTACCTGTGCATTCATATTGGCTCCATCCATATATACCTGTCCGCCATGTTGATGAATGATATCGGTAATCTCTTTCACTGTTTC
>JADLAJ010000313.1 GCA_020848255.1 Chitinophagales bacterium | reverse complement strand
CTGAAATATTTACTGTTTCACCAATATAATACTTGTCAAATTTTGCAGTGTATATTATGTAGATAAAATGCATAGAATTAAAAAAAGCCTCAATATTACTACTGAGGCTTTTGTGGTGTGGGGCGGGATCGAACCGCCGACACAAGGATTTTCAGTCCTTTGCTCTACCGACTGAGCTACCGCACCGAAATTTCGAGTTGCAAAAATAAGCATTTATTTCAAATTAAAATCTTTTTTGCAAAAAAATTAATAGCTAAATGGTGCACATTGCAGCCAAAACCATAAGTTTCCTAATTGTAAAAGAAAAAGGAATCCCAGAAAATAGTATTTAAATCTATATTGCCATAAATATTTTGTGGCAATATAATAAAAGGGAAGTAAAATAGAGATATACCTTGGGATCCCGTTTATAGAACCTCTTCCTAGCGGCAACAGAATTGTCATCCAAATCAATAATTGAAATGGTAAAGGAATTTTTTTATAGAATACGAGTGCAAAAAACAGAATGATACATACGTAAATAGAATTGAACTGGTTCTGCAAATCGCCTTTTCTGAATAATGCCAGCAATGGAAACATATCATGCCTGTCCCAGCCGTATTGAGCAGAACTGAATGCAAAAAAATCACCGGTGATTTTATACTGATACCAGCCATAACCCAATAAAGTAAGCGGAACCACCACAAACCATATTGAAGATATAATAATTTCTTTTGCAGCAACCATAAAATTTATATCCACCTGCATGTTTTTCCAGTATTGCCATAAAAAATAAATATACACAAAGAAAGCAACCACCATTCCGTTCGGGCGGCAAAGCACTAATGCAGGCAACAACAGCAGCAACCAGTATAATTTTTTATAAAATATGGCTAATAACGCACCAAGCATAAACGTAAGAAACAAAGGCTCGGTATAGAACATGGAATAATAGTAATTAAATGGAAACACGATAAAAAAAAGGGTACAGTACCATGCTTTCCCGTCATCTTTCAGAAATAACCTTGCACATTCATAAAATAAAATATAAGACACAACAGAAAACAATAAAATGACAATAAACGCTGCAGCAGGTCCAGAAACA
This sequence comes from Chitinophagales bacterium, assembly GCA_020848255.1. Taxonomy (GTDB): domain Bacteria; phylum Bacteroidota; class Bacteroidia; order Chitinophagales; family JADIYW01; genus JADJSS01. The sequence goes on along the minus strand of JADLAJ010000313.1, from coordinate 8,746 downwards.
GCACATAAAGAAGAAACAACATAAATTAAAAACGGAAAGAGCGGAAAAAAAGCCCAGCTGTTCTGCTGCAATTGTCCATTTACAAAACCTTTCAGCACATCCGGATCTTTTATAAATGGATAACCATTTTCTGCTATCCGTAAATACCAGCCTGCATCATTCTTGTTAAAAACCGATAAAAATCCATGAATACCTGATGTAATATTTAAAGGCAGCAGCATTGATTTATCTAATATCCATGCTGTAAGAAAATAAGACAACTTAATAGAAACGGAAATAAGCAACAACCATTTATAAGAACTCCCGGGTTTCATATGGTTAATTTTCACATTCACACTTAGTCCTCTATAATTTATAAATCGTTACCTCTTTATATTGCCCAATAGGTTTTCCAAATGCTCTGCGCATTTCTATGTAAGCGTCTTTTTCAATCGATATAAAGTATTTTGCACCTTTCCGTTTCATTTCGCCAATGCTTTCTGCGGTATACGTGCCGGTATGAAATTCCGTAAACCCCGGCGTTTGTAAAGCACACAAGATTATCTGCGGACTGCCGTCTGTTGATACCACTACATAATCCGTTTCTTTTATACCTATAGAACGTATATACGGAACTAATTCCTCATCCAGCAAATATTTATCTGCCGGATATAAATTTGCTTCTTCGTATCTTATCTGTAAATCTTTTTTTACATGCATGGCATTTGTAACCAATAACAATATTGCCGCCAATTTGAGCCAATTATAGTTTAACAGCTTTGGAAAAGTCTTTTTAATGAACAAAAACAGATTCAGGAACGAAAAAAGATACAACGAATAGAATAGAATGGTGTAATAGTCATGCACCAAAAACTGCAGATACCACAAGAGATAATATAGAATACAAGCAATCAGCAAAAATAAAGAAGTCAGGCATACGTATTTGTTTCCTTTCCTGTATCCAAACGGCAGAATTAACAAGGAAATCAGGAAAAGATAATTCGTTGGGGCGGCGAAAAATCGCAATGCCCATTCAGTTATCGTACGCTTAAATATGTATGCTTTTTCATTACTTTCATACCAAATCGGATTAGTTTTATTCAGAAAGTAAATGTGTTCATTTATGTTATTATAGTGATTTGACCACCAATACCAGAGGCTGTTTATAGCGATAACACAAAACAGACAGATGAGTATTCCGGAAAATGGTATTTTCCTGTCAGAAGTATTGCGTATTGATAATATAATAACAGAAGCAAACGATGCCAGAAATAAAATCAGGTACGTCATCTTCATCAGCCCTGACAAACAGAAAAAAAACATACTCGCCCATAAAACTATTTTTCTGTTACCGGTTCTGAAGTCCAGATAAAAACTAAATCCAATAAATGAAAAAGACAAGGCTGCTACATCCGGTATGCATGAACTGCCATAAAATACTAATGCCGGAGCTGTGAAAAATAATATGGCAATAAAGGAAGCCCAGAACAGGTCTTTTATATAATATTTTGATATGCGGAATATTGCCAGTAATCCGGAAAAGAAAACCAACGCATACACTGTTTTTGAAATCCACCAGTGAAACCCAAATACGGAATACAGCATTGCTATGATATACTGAAGCACAGGAAATTCGCTAACCGCAAACCCGTTGCCATAGCTTCTGTTCAATATTTGGGGATGAAAGAAATCCATACCATTTTTCCAGTAACACCACGCAAAAGAGAGACTGTCTGTTTGCCGCCATATGTGTGTTCCGACAGGTGGTAAGCCCAGTAATGTAAAATAGTCATAATAAAATAGCAATAAAACAGCAAACACGAGGAAGAACAAGTAAGTGAATAATGAGTCGTATTTAGCTTTCTGCATAATTATTATTCTTGCTCGTTAATGATTTCCATATCGTTTCTCTCCGGCAGTAATACTGACAGGCAATACATTTTGTTTGGGCGGCAGCGGACAGGTAGCAAAATCTGTGAATGCACAGGGTGGATTGACCGCTTTATTAAAATCAAGATATAACGTACCGTTTTTATCCGGCTTAGGCACTGTTAAGAAACGGCCTGTATAATAAGTTTCCGAATTGTTGGTTTCGTCTGCAAAGATGATAAATAAATTTTCGTCTTCGTCCAAAGCATCTAATGTATACTGTTTACCATTTATAGAAAACCGGAGTTTTCCGGCACTTGCCTGATTGCTTACATTGCCTAAAATATTGGTAATTTCAATAGAATCTTTTATAGTAGTATCTAATATTGCCTCCACTTTCCATTGTGCGTCTATCGGGTAAGTCGGAACATCCGTGAACTTTTTAAGATTCTCATGATTCAAATCGCGTAAACGCAAATAAAAATCATTGCCTCGTTTTATGATATGCCAATTTAATGATTGATGAAACAACACTAAAGGGTCTGCCGTATCATTCATATATAGCAATTGCTTACTAACACGTTCCTTTTGGGCATTCCATACTTCAACACCATTCCTTATTTCAATGCTTACCGTATTATCCTTTACCAGGATATTTCCAATATTTTTTGCACTCTTTCCTTTAGGAAAAACAATGGTATTTTTTTTACCGCAACCAATGGTGTTGCTTCCTTCGTGCAATAAAAACCTGCCTGCTAAATTCAGCCAGCCTTCTTCTTTCTTAAGATTATTAATCCGTTTTTGATGAAACACTTTTATTTCATTCACATACACACTATCTGTTGTTTGTGCTGCATTTTGTTTGTTAACTCCTAACAACATTAAAAGTAATATCGTATAAATTATATGCTTGTTTTGGTTCTTAAACATTCCTGTTATTTACTCTTTTCCAGTGCCTGTTGTATATCTGCCTTAATGTCGTCAATGTGTTCTAATCCAACGGAAACACGAACCGTACCTCCGAAAATACCAGCGGCTTCTCTTACGCTCTCCTCTATTTTAGAATGGGTGGTGGATGCAGGATGCGTAGCGATGGTTCTGCAATCGCCCAGATTGGCGGTATGTGAAAACATTTCCAATGCATCTAAAAATTTACGGCCGCGCTCAATGCCGCCCTTTACGATAAAGGTAACCACTCCGCCGCCTTGCGACATTTGCTTTTTTGCCAGTTCATATTGCGGATGTGAAGGCAAGAACGGATATTTCACGTCTTCGATTTCATCATTTGTCTCCAGCCAGTGCGCCAGTGCCAGCGCATTCTCGCAATGTCTGTCCATACGCACATGCAGTGTTTCCAGACTCTTGGACAAGACCCATGCATTGAATGGTGACATGGCTGGTCCGGTTTGTCTGCAAAATGCACGCACTTCTTTTATAATCTCTTTGCTGCCTAAAACAATTCCGCCGCATACTCTTCCCTGTCCGTCAATAAATTTGGTAGCAGAATGGGTTATGATGTCCGCCCCATATTGTGCAGGCGTTTGTAAATAGGGCGTTGCGAAGCAATTATCAACGTTCACCAGTAAATTATGCTTTTTCCCAAGTTGACATAAAAATTCCAAATCAATCAGCACTAATCCCGGATTAGAAGGTGTTTCTGCAAATAACATTTTCGTATTTGGCTGTATCAGGCTTTCCCAGGTTTCTGGTTTATTGATATCGTAAAAAGAATATTCAATGCCCCATTTTGGCAGGTATTCTTTAATAATTCTGGTGGAGGAGGCAAACAAAGCAGAAGATGCTAAAATATGGTCGCCTTGTTTTAAAAAGGTCATCATGGAAGCGAACACGGCTGCCATGCCTGTTGCAGTTCCAAAACCATCTTCCGTGCCTTCCAGCACACACATTTTATCTACAAATTCGTTGACATTCGGATTAGAGAAGCGAGAATAAATATTGTCTACATATTCATCGGCAAATAAGGCACGCGCCTGTTCCGCATCTTCAAAAGTAAAAGAAGAAGTGAGGTATAAGGGAACGCTGTGTTCACGGAAGGCCTGCTCGTGTTGTGTGCGAATGGCATTGGTCGCGAAGTTGGTGTATTTTTTCATTGGTCTCATTTTTGTCATTCTGAACGTAGTGAAGAATCTTGCAAGGTCTCTCACTGCGTTCGAGATGACAGTTAGCAAATTTCAAAACTATGTGTAATTGTTGCTGTTTTATTCAGCATATGCGTTACACTACAATATTTATCCATCGATAAATTGATGGCTTTTTCTACGTTTTCTTTTTTTAGTTTTCCTTCTAAAATGTAATTAATATGAATCTTTGTAAATACCATCGGATGCTCCTTGGCTCGTTCCGCTTCCACCGTTACTTTGTAACTTTTCACCTCTTCCCGCATTTTTGCCAGCATCGACAACATATCCATACTGGTGCAACCACCCAGGGCCATTAACACTAATTGCATAGGCCGTGCGCCTAAGCCTTCGCCTCCAATTTCCGGTGAACCATCCATATGTACAACAACCCCTTGTTCGTTCTTTGCTTCGAGGTGTACTTTATTATTAACTCTTTCTATTTCAATTTTCATACTGTTATAAAGTTATGAGATATAGCTTATAAGTTATAAGCTAATGGTGTTTTTTTACTGTTAAGTACAAAAAAAGCTGTCCGCCAATTTGCGGACAGCTTCATTCTCATGGTTATAAGAATTGTATTATTTAGATTTTAAATAACGCATAAACGATTGCGTTTGTGTGGAATACTTTTTTATTCTCAACGAATGGACCAAAGTCAAATTTTGGGTTTGTAAAGTCAACAAGTCCTTGCTGAACGCGTGCACCTGCACCAAAACCGCTTTTAGAAACAAACTCAAAACCCACATTCACTCCTGCGTCATAAGGTCTGAATGGACGATTTCCATTTGCGTCCTTGTCATTATTATCTTTTAATACATTGTTCACTCTTTCATCCTGATCAACGAGTATTGCATTGTTAGTTTTGAAGTCAATTTTTAATCTTGATTGAACATTGAATGCATAAGAGGCAAATCCACCTACGTTAAAATTGAATATTTTTTTCTTTCCGATATAGAATTTAGCAATTACCGGTACTTCTACTGAATGAAAATTATATCTAAAGAAAGATCTGTTCAAATTTGGATCTTCCAATTTTTGCTGTGTTCCTCTATTGGCATAGTTCACACCAATTTCAAAACCGAATACTTTTGGAGCTCTGTATTCGTAATTGACACCAAAAACGCCACCAGGTTTAATGGTGTTTTTACTATTGTCAAAACGAGAATCTTTTTGTAGTCCCATTGTGTTTAAAGAAAAGCCAGCCGTAAAGCCTACCAGGTTTTTCTTTTCGGAAATATCTCTCGCAAATGTATTTGCTAACGAGATGCTTGTAATGGTTAAAATCAATAATGTCTTCTTCATATAATCTGTTTTAATTTGTTTGTTTTATGGTGTCAAATGTAGTACCAAAGATAGTTAAGAGAAAGTTATTTGTATAAAATACTTAGTATTCGGTAGTTCGTAGTGAGTATCTGGTTATTTCTTCACTATCGTTACCCGTTCACCTTTTGAATGCGATTTAAATTCAGGTGCATACATACTTTCTATCAGCGTTATCCCGTTTGAGAAATTACCGGCAATAGTAGCACGTACCGAATATTCAAAAACATACACTCCTTTCTGCATCCAGTCCATAAAGAAATGGGTCGCTACATCTTTTGTACTTTCATAATATCCCAAACCATCCTGATATTTGTATTGCGACAACACATTGACCGGCTCGAAACCCGCCGCACGCATGTCTTTCATGTGTACATATTCCAGATTGCGGTCTGTGCGCAACTCCACCCTTACCTTCACTTCGTCGCCTACCTGTAAAGGAGTTTTGTCTGTAATTTCTGTCAGCTTTTTGCCTTCATTCGTGTTTTCTACTTTGAATAATTTTTTGCTTAACTGCAAGGCTGTTGTTGCATCGGTTATTTTATCCATATCTTCAAAATACTGCCAGTATACTGCTCCGTAAGCCGGACCTTTATCCGTTTTTTTCAGTTCAATTTTTGCCATTTCCGGTTTAATGTTGTCACCGGTCCATTTAACTTTGTAATAGCCGGTACCCGGTTCTACGGTGGCATTTAATTTTACAGGATCAATTACCTGATTATTCATTTTCACTTCTACCAGCTTATCTGATTTTGTCCAGTCTTTTCCCTGCAGCAATAAGGCGTAACAAGCTTCTGCCGTTGCTTTAGTGGATTTCCAGGAAGTGGTTTGTTTTTGTTTCAGCAACCACACTTTCATTTCATCCACTGATTTATTATCGTTGGCCACTTCGAGGAAAGCTTCAATCAGCAAGGCTTGGGTTTCCACCGGAGCCTGATACCAGTACCAACCGCCTGTTTCATTGGCTTTCCAGTACATGCCGAGTTCTTCGCTGCTGATAGCATTTTGTTTCAGGGATACAATGATTTTATCCGCCGTTGATTTTTCTTTGTTGCGCTGCAAGGTTAATGCAATCATTCCTTTGGAATATAAATCCTGATTCAGCCAGTTTTCTTTTTCCTGTTTTAAGAAATAATCATAGGCTTCCTGATTTTGTGTTGAGACTTTATAATCGTAGAATGAACGAGCATATAAAGCATGAATATTATCGTAGTACAGATGATTATTTTTCAGGTAATCTTTATCGTACTTTTTAATGCTCACCAAATCTTCCGTTAATCTGTCATCTAAATATGCCACTGCTTTGCGCAGCATTTCATCTATTTTAGTTTTATTGTTTATATCAATCACATTCAGTTTTGCAAGATGTCCCATTCCGGCAACAATATGCTGGGTGATATAACGGTTATCCGGCATTCCGGGAAACCAGGTAAAGCCGCCGTTAGGTGTCTGCATCTGCAACAATTTATCAAATGCACGTTGTTGTTCGTCTGCCATTTTATTTAAGTCAAACAACAGAGCAATACGTTTTTTCTGTTCCGTTTCGCTTTGTGCATCGCGCACCCAGGGTGTTTCTTCCAACAACACAGATTTCAAATCCTGATTTTTTTCTAAGTTAGAAAGCAGCGCCTCCGTATTTTTCCATTTGTCAAAAATCGTTTTGATTTTCGGATTTTGATTGGCAATGTAAGACGCTAAGGTATTTGCATAATAGCGTGAAAATAATTGCTCCGCACATTCATACGGATACTCCATCATATACGGCAAAGCCTGCACAGCATACCAGGCCGGCTGCGAAGACATTTCCAGCGTAAGGTTATAGTTTTTAAGTGTGGTGGATTTATTCTTCAACAATTTATCAAACGTAAACGATTTTTTACTTTCTCCCCGCACCCACAACGGCAGTGTTTCTGTCACCATCATTCTATTAGGCAATACAATTAAAGAAGCCTGTTCACCATCACTGAAATCGCCTGCCTGTGCTGTTACTTTGTAGGTAATAGCATCAATGCCTGCGGGTATTTTCAGCGTCCAACTGATGGCGGTATTTTTGCCTTTTTCAACAGAGAAGTCGCGTTCACCAATAGTGTTTAATTTTCCGTGTGCCGCTTCCATGAGCTGATACGTAATTTCTTTCATGGTGGCAGCATCGTATAATACCAAATCTGCTTTACCGCTTAAATCTTTATCTGATAAATTGGAAATTTTTGTGGTGAATTCCAGTTTATCTCCTTCGCGTAAAAAGCGCGGCGCATTGGGTGTTACCATCAGTTCTTTCTGAGTAACGATAGATTTGGTGAAATACTGATACTTCAGATCTTTGGTATGTGCCAGCCCAAGGAAATTCCATTTGGTAAGTGCTTCCGGCATCTGGAAATTTAAAATCACATTTCCTTCTGCATCTGTTTGTAATTGTGGTAAGAAAAATGCTGTTTCGTTTAAATTAACGCGCGGTGAAATTTCCGGTTTTTTAGCAGGTTTCTCAGCAGAATCTGGTATTGGTTTGTTTTGTGATTGGCCTAACACAATCTCTTCTTTTTTCATTTCCATAGCAGCTGCTTCTGCCAACATTTTTGGTGCCGGTGCTTCTTTTGCCACAGCCATATCGTACATTGCTTCAGTCTGCACTGCTCCGGTACCGTTTCCGCTGCGTGTATAATAAAATCTGTGATAACCACCTAAACTCAATCCAAATAAATTGATATCATCATAGCCATGTGATACATAATCTTTTGAGACATTCCAGTTTTTAGAGGTATATAAATTACTGTTTCTGATACCAAATGCATCACTGCCATAAGCACCAAGATAGCCATTGTAATACGATTGTCCTAAATAGAAATTAAAACTGTGCGGCAAAAAGGCATCCAAAGACGCATCATACATGGTAGCTAATAATTCACTCGCTACTTTTTCTTTATTCGCGCCGGAAATTTTTAATTTCCATTGTTCTTTTTGTCCCGGCAACAATTTATCCCTGAACGTTATCCATTCAATTTTCAGACTTTTATCTTCATATGGAACTGTTATATACTGACTGCCGGCATAACTTCTGTTTTTATTTACTAGGATATAATTAATTTCGATACCGCCTTTATATTCATCTTTTACAGGAATAGAAAACGTTTTGATTTCATTATTCAACTGTACCGTTTTCTTTTCGATGAGTTGACCTTTAAAGGCTGTTTCGATGATGGCATACCCATTTTGCATGGAAGAGCCGATTTGGTAATTCACCGTTTCGCCCGGTTTTGCTGTGGTTTTGTCTAATTTAAAATACGCAAACGATTTTGGGTTGGGTGTTTTATCGTTAACGGAAGAAGACGCAACTGTTTTCTTAAATTCAATCGGGTTGCCGTTTTTATCCTTGCAGGAAAACTCAATTATATACGCACCACTCGACAATGAATTGGGGGTCAAAATTATTTCCGTTTGCT
>JADLAJ010000312.1 GCA_020848255.1 Chitinophagales bacterium | reverse complement strand
TGTTTGCGGTAGGCATCCGCGTTGATATCGTTAAATCCGAATTTCGTTTCCACGGCAAAACCCATTGCCGGTGTTCTTTACCAACAATATTTTAGCTGACAACATGGTAGAATTGTTACACGAAATAAGTAGTGGTTGGTTGGTCAAGAAAACGAATCGCGAGCGAAAGAAAACAATTAATTTTCAAGGAAGTAATTTTGTCTAAAAATTTACTCTTTTCAATTTAAAGACACCTGTGATGCGTTCTTTCTCATAAGTAGCACACGCAGATTGTTTGTGATAAACATTAATACTAAATGAACCTTCGATGATGCCACCATTTTGACTGCTATATCGGGTTACATCTATAGATTGAAAGTCTACTGGAAGTTCTTCTCGGATGCAAATGCCACTTCCGTTTATAAATCTCCTGTAGTTTTCAACGTTATTATAAACTTTTACACCGCTGAGTCCGGTAGATATTCTGTCGAGAAAGGTAACTGCATTTGTTGCATCATCATATTCTTCTCTAAACTCATAAGCACGTTGTGAAGTTACATTTGGAACGTTAATGCCAATGTCAAAACCATTAGATTTTGATAAGTCAGCATAGTTGGTTGCACCAAATCCTATTGTCATATTGTCGCCATCAAAATAGCAACCACAACTAAGCAATCCGGCATCAGATTCATCCGGATTGAATTGTTTGAATGTAATAGATTCACCACTGTCAAAAGTGGCCGTTAACCGAAACTGGTCTAAATTTCCATCGTTGTTTCGTTCTCTTTCACAAGAAAACAACAGAACAGAGATGATGAAAATATAAAATGATTTTAGAGTTGTTTGTTTATACATAGATTCAGTTTTAATATTTTATGAATTAGTTGAATTTAAAGACACCGTTTGTAATCACTACAGAATCTGTCGCACTGTGATATAAGACACCAGAAAATGTTCCTTCTAAGTTATCCAATAGAGATGTTCCTTCATTAATTTTGGTAACTACAAATGTGGCTCGTGATTTTGGGTAGGTTGTAGAAACAGAATATAATTTTGGTGAAGCTCCATCTTTTAAGAAGGTAAAATTTTGTGACAAAGCTTTGTTGATTGTATAAGAACCTGTGGCTGTTACTTCTACATTATTCATAGATAATGTCTCATCAGATGAAGTTTGTCTGCCTCCGAAATTAGCTTTATTATTTGTTTTGATTTTAAAGCCTGCTAAGTTGTCATCCCCAACCCAATCTACGCCGTTTACTTTCATTGTTAAAATCTCTTGTCCGGTTGTGTCGCCAGAATTTTTTTCCTTTTTGCAGCTTGCAGCAATGAATATTATTGCCATGATTGTTATTAGTTTTGTTTTTTTCATAATAATTTATTTTTAATAGTGATTAATATTTATGTATTATGCCAGGTGTTTTTTTCAGGTGAAAGTTTAATAAAAATCAGAATAATATTTTTATAATTTTATAAATTCCACTCTTCTGTTGTTTGCTTTTCCTTCTGATGATGTATTCGCTTCAGCAGGTTGCGTTTCACCTTTTCCTTCTGTTTCCATTCGGCTGTTATCGATGCCGAATTCTTTATTCAAGGCCGCTTTTACAGCATCAGCACGTTTTTTAGAAAGTGTTAGATTGATGGCATCATCGCCATCACTATCAGTGTGGCCAACAATTTTGACTTTTACATCTGGATTTTCAGACAATACTGCCGCAAAATCTTTCAGCGTTCCATATGATTCGCCTTTTATTTTATCACTGTTTACATCAAACTTAATTCCTGATGTAGAATATTTTCCGAGTTCTAAAAATTTATGGCGAGTATCCGGAGCACCTACGGCAATATGTATACTGCTTAAAAAGTATGCATCTTCTTTTCCATGGTAACCATCAGTACGGAAACCAAAGAAATTATACTTCGCTGTAGCACTAAAAGCCTTTGGAATATCCCATATTTTAGTTTCATTTACATACACACGCAAACGTTGCTTTTGTCTCCAAATAGATACTTTCACCACGTTTTTGGTTTCGTCATTAAAATCAGAAAAATTGGTTTTATTGTCAATAATTTTAGCACCGGTTTCATCATATGTGTACACAAACTTCTGACCTTGTCCACCACCACCAGCAGACTGTGGATGAAGTGCTACCATTACACCATTTTTCTTATCCCCACCAAAGCGTTTCCATTTTATATAGTTTTTAGAGGGATTTATTACCGGCGCGAAAAAGAAATGAAATGCTGTAGAATAAAAACTGAATGGTATAGAGCTGGCCAGCATAAATTCAACTGTAAAATTTTCCGGAAGATTGTTAATAAACTCAGGATAGATAATGCTTTCCGGGCCGAATTTCAACCATTTTCCTTCTTGTCCGTCAAGCGTTACTAATTCAGCGGTTCCGTTAGTGTTCCATTTTACAGGAAAATCACCAATCGCATCTTTAGAGAAATCATCTTGTGCAATTACTTTTTCCCCCTGCACAAAATCAAATTTTCCATATGCTTTTAAACTGCCACTACTTGGAGTGGAAGAAGAACCATTGACTGATGATGAATTTCCATTTTTATTATTTCCGGAATCTGTGGAATTGTTGTTATTTTCTTTTGAATTCGTTTTCCCGTTTTTTACACTTTCTTTTGTCTTCTCGTAAGTTTTATCTGCCCCATTATTAATTTCACCTTCAATCTTTTGCTGCGCCTTATTGCTTAAGCCGTCTACAACTCTGTCGCCTAAGTTGCCCCATTGACCATTTGCTTTCTTCGAACCTAGTAGCAGAATTGCTACTACTATATATACTGTCTTTGTAATTATTGCCTTTTTCATGTTTAGATTTTAATTGGTTCATTATTTAAAATGTATGTTAAAGGTAGACTATAGTTCATTCGTCACCAACTCAACAAAAAGTATCTTGTGATTAAAAATAGCAGCGTCTGATTATAAGTAATTAATAATCAGTCTAATGGTTGCAAAATTGAATTCATCTGAATCAATAGGTAGTTAGTATTCGGTCTGTTTGAGTTAGTATTCGTATGCCCTCTTTGTTGCGTTAGCGCAGCGCTCTCGTGTCTATCTAATCTGCCGGTCTCCGACCGTAGGAAGGAACGCGCTAATCAACTGTGAGTTGATTCTTCATTAATTCAACAGATTGCCACGCTTCGCTCGCAAAGACGTATTTTTTTGGTGACATCGTGCAATGGCCGACTTTCCCACGCCAGCGGCAGGTGTTTTAGCGCAGCGCCACCTGCCGTATTGTACTAGGTAGAACATTAGCCGCCGCAACTGCATCGAAACGGGAATATTGGATTAAATTTATGGCATGATATAGGAAGTAAATCATCACGACCGTTCCTATATGACCTGTTTGGCGCGAGAGTTAGCGCAGCACTCTCGTGTCTATTGATTCCGCCGGTCTCCGACCGTAAGAAGGGGACAACAGTTAACCGTCAACTTATTCTTCATCAATTCCCCGGCTCTCCCAAGTTTAGCAATTCCTGGCTTCAGTGTAGGCTTGCGTAACTTCCCGTTTACGGGATAATTAGTGAGGATAAGGTCAGGAAACAAGCAACACGCGCAAGGAATTCAACTTTCTGCAAAAAAAAATCG
>JADLAJ010000311.1 GCA_020848255.1 Chitinophagales bacterium | reverse complement strand
TCTTAATGCAAATAAACACCAAAAATACAGTTCTTTAAATCAAAATATTTTCTAAATTTAGCAAAAATAAAAATATGAGCTTAGATAAACAGTTTGAACAGGCGCAAGCAGACACAAAAACCTTAACCAAACGTCCGAGTGACACACAGTTACTGGATTTGTACGCATTCTTTAAACAGGGAACGGAAGGGGATAATACCACCTCAAAACCGGGTATGTTTGACATAAAAGGTCAGTTTAAATGGAATGCCTGGAAAGATAAAGCAGGAATGAGCAAAGAAGACGCTAAACAGAAATACGTGGATTTAGTAAACGGATTGCTGGAAACACACAAATAATGTAGGTCAGTTTTGAAAATATAAGCCTGATAAGTTCAACAAACTTGTCAGGTTTTTTATTTAGAAACAGTCCAAATAAAAGATGTGCAAAAAATTAACCTTATCCAAAACATATTTCATACATAAACTGTTAATTTTGCGTCGGTTTTTTGAAATCAATACATTATGGCAAAAGAAAATTTTTTAACATCATCCATCGGCAAGAAACTAGTTGTCGGTCTCACAGGCTTATTTCTGATCTCCTTTCTGGTAGTACACGTTGGTATCAACTCCACCATTCTGCTGAATGACAACGGTGAGACATTTAACACAGCAGCACATTTTATGTCTCACAACTGGGTTATTCGTATAATGGAAATCGGCTTGCTTTTAGGTATTCTTGCTCATATTTTTATGACGTTGAGACTTCATTTCGAAAACAAATCCAAACGTCCGGTTGGATATGCGGTGATAGATGGCAAAGCAAACTCTAAATGGTACAGCCGATCAATGACCTTGTTAGGAACCTTACTTTTGATATTTTTAGTTATACACATGGCAGATTTTTGGTTACATACCAAGAAAGCACTGTACATCACACATGAAAATGAAAATTCATATCTGGAAGTAAAGGAAGCTATGCAAAATCCATTGTTGCTGGTAATTTATATAGCTGGTTTCTTCTCTTTAGGATTCCACTTACTACATGGTTTTCCAAGCGCTTTTCAAACATTAGGTTTAAATCATAAAAAATATACGCCTATCATTAAAGCCGCAGGAACGGCATTTTCTATTATCGTTCCGGGTTTATTCGCAGCTATTGCTGTGGCATTGTTTTTTGGTTTGGTTTAATAAAATTTAATTCACTCTTCCGGCAATCGGAATTCAAATTTTTAAAATAATATGGCTATTAATTCAAAAATACCCGCAGGCGACTTAGAGAAAAAATGGGAAGATTATAAAGGTCACGTAAAGCTGGTGAATCCGGCAAACAAACGTAACCTGGAAATTATCATTGTAGGAACCGGTCTGGCCGGTGCTTCTGCAGCAGCTTCTTTAGGTGAGTTAGGATATAAAGTAAAAGTGTTCTGTTTTCAGGATTCTCCGAGAAGAGCACACTCTATTGCAGCTCAAGGCGGTATCAATGCGGCTAAAAATTATCAGAACGACGGTGACTCTGTGTTCCGTTTATTTTACGATACTATCAAAGGTGGAGACTATCGTGCACGTGAAGCCAACGTACATCGTTTAGCGGAAGTATCGGCGAATATCATCGACCAGTGCGTGGCACAAGGTGTTCCCTTTGCCCGTGAGTACGGTGGTTTATTAAGCAACCGTTCTTTCGGAGGTACTCAGGTACAACGTACGTTTTATGCGGCAGGACAAACCGGTCAGCAATTATTATTAGGTGCTTACTCTGCTTTGGAAAGACAAGTAGCTTTAGGAAATGTAACACAATATACCCGTCATGAAATGCTGGATATTGTAAAGATAGATGGCAAAGCACGTGGTATTATTGCCCGTGATTTAGTAAGCGGAAAACTGGAAAGACATTTCGGTCATGCTGTTTTATTGTGTACCGGTGGATACGGAAACGTGTTTTATTTGTCAACCAATGCAATGGGTTCTAATGTAACGGCAGCCTGGAAAGCACACAAACAAGGAGCATTCTTCGGTAACCCTTGTTTCACTCAAATTCACCCGACATGTATTCCTGTTTCCGGAGATCATCAGTCAAAACTGACCTTGATGTCAGAGTCATTAAGAAACGACGGAAGAATCTGGGTGCCTAAAAAACAAGGTGATAACAGAAAACCAACAGATATAACTGAAGAGGAAAGAGATTATTATTTAGAAAGAAGATATCCTGCGTTCGGAAATTTAGTACCGCGTGACGTTGCATCCCGTGCGGCGAAAGAGCGTTGTGATGCAGGATACGGCGTAGGGGCTTCCAAAATGGCGGTATATCTGGATTATGCAGCAGCGATTGAAAGATATGGTAAAATAGAAGCCGGTAAACAAGGATTGGACAACGTTTCAAAAGATAAAATTATTGAAATGGGAAAAGAAGTTGTCAAAGAAAAATACGGCAACTTATTTGACATGTACGCAAAAATCACCGGAGAAAATCCATATGAAGTACCCATGCGTATTTACCCGGCCGTTCACTATACAATGGGTGGTTTATGGGTTGATTATGAATTGATGACTACCGTAGAAGGTTTGTATGCATTAGGTGAAGCTAATTTCTCTGACCATGGTGCTAACCGTTTAGGAGCATCTGCTTTGATGCAGGGACTGGCAGACGGTTACTTCGTTATTCCTTACACTATCGGAAATTATCTGGCAGACGAAATCAGAACGAAATCGATGCCGACCGACCACGAAGCATTTGTGGAGGCAGAAAATAAAGTAAATGCACGTATTCAGCAGTTGATGAGTATTAAAGGCACTAAATCAGTGGAAAGTTTCCATAAGCGTTTAGGAAAAATCATGTGGGATAAATGTGGTATGGCACGTAATGCAGAAGGATTACAGGAAGCCATCACAGAAATTCAGGCATTGAAAAAAGAATTCTGGAGCGATGTGAAAATCCCGGGAAGTATCAATGAATTTAATCCTGAACTGGATAAAGCAGGCAGAGTAGCTGATTTTATTGAGTTAGGAGAATTAATGTGTAAAGATGCTTTAGATAGAAATGAAAGCTGTGGCGGACATTTCCGTGAAGAGTCTCAGACAGAAGAAGGTGAAGCATTGCGTGATGATGAAAACTATAAATACGTAGCAGCGTGGGAATTCGTTGGTGAAAGCGACTGGAAACTGAATAAAGAAGAATTGATTTACGAAAATATCAAAATCGCAGCACGTTCTTATAAATAGAACACGGATTTTTATGATTGTTAAGATTAGTAATGAATAATTTTTAGCATTCTGATATCACGGACCAAATCATAAAAGCATTTTTTACGGTGTATAATAGTTTGGGATACGGTTTTCTAGAAAAGGTTTATGAGAATGCGATGTTGATAGAATTAGATAAGATTGGTATTGAAGCAAGAAGTCAGGTGCCAGTTAAAGTTCTTTATGAAGGAAAGGAGGTTGGGAATTATTATGCTGATTTATTGGTCTAGAAAATGGTTATAGTAGAGCTTAAATCATCAGAAGATCTTTGTGAAGAACATGAAGCACAATTATTAAATTATTTAAGAGCGACAGATGTTGAAGTTGGCTTGTTATTAAATTTTGGTAAGACCGCTCAAATAAAAAGAAAAGTGTTTAATAACGAATATAAAAAACAAAACTAAATCCCGGATATCTTATATATCATGATAATCCGTGTTCTAAATTAAAAACAGATATTTATGGAACATACAACAATAAATCTTACACTGAAAGTATGGCGTCAAAAAAACGCATCAGATAAAGGCAGCTTTCAAACATATAATGTTAAAGGGATTTCAACAGAAATGTCTTTTTTGGAAATGTTTGACGTGTTGAATGAACAACTGATTGCAGAAGGAAAAGATGAGCCGATTGCATTCGATCACGATTGCCGTGAAGGTATTTGCGGAATGTGTTCTATGTATATCAATGGTCGCCCGCACGGACCTTGGCACGGTACCACTACCTGTCAGTTGCACATGCGTGCATTCAAAGATGGCGAAACAGTAGTGGTAGAGCCCTGGAGAGCCAGAGCATTTCCGGTAATCAGAGACTTAGTCGTAGACAGAAGAGCGTTTGACAGAATCATTCAGGCAGGTGGATATATTTCTGTGAATACAGGAAATGCAGTAGACGCCAATGCAATTCCAATCAATAAAAAAGATGCTGATAATGCATTTGCTGCAGCATCTTGTATCGGTTGCGGTGCTTGTGTGGCAGCTTGTAAAAACTCCTCTGCGATGTTGTTTGTTTCTGCAAAAGTTTCTCAACTGGCATTATTGCCGCAAGGCGGTCCTGAAAGACAGACACGTGTTCTGGATATGGTAGCGCAAATGGATAAAGAAGGATTCGGAAGTTGCACCAACACCGGTGCTTGCGAAGCAGAATGTCCTAAAGAAATTTCCTTAGAAAATATTGCAAGACTCAACCGTGAATTTACAGCAGCGAGTTTAGCTTCAGAAGAATAATGTCATCCCGAGCGTCCCGATTATTTCGGGAAGGGAACTTAGTATAATTAAACCTGTCAGTTTCTGGCGGGTTTTTTATTTTAGATAATCCTCTAATCCATTAATCTGAAAAATCCTGATTCAGACTCAGCACATAAACAAAATGACTGTTAAATCATTATACTTGCAATCAAATTAAACCATTCAATGCAATACACAATATTCCCTGAAACCGATATTAAAGTAAGTAAAATATGCCTGGGCACCATGACCTGGGGTGAGCAAAACACAGAATCGGAAGGGCATGAGCAGCTGGATTATGCAACAGGAGAAAGAGGCATTAATTTTATTGATACGGCAGAAATGTATTCCGTACCGGCAAAAGCTGCTACACAAGGTTCTACTGAAAGAATCATCGGCACCTGGCTGCACAAAAGAAATAAACGCGATGATTTATTTATAGCGTCTAAAGTGGCTGGCCCCAGTGCAGTCTTACCGCATATCGGCACCGGACTAAAATTCAACAAAGAAAATATTACCAATGCGCTGCACCAGAGTTTGCAAAGACTGCAAACCGATTATATCGATTTGTATCAGCTGCACTGGCCGGAGCGACCAACTAATTACTTCGGTGCATTAGGCTATAAGCATACATCGGATGATGCAGTAACTGATTTTCAGGAAACCCTGCAAATTCTCAATGATTTTATTCAACAGGGAAAAATTCGCTACCTCGGTATTTCCAATGAAACACCCTGGGGCGTGATGCAATATGTGCGCATGGCTGAGAAATATGATTTGCCGAGAATACGCACGATACAAAATCCGTACAATCTGGTAAACAGAACCTACGAGGTGGGTTTGTCGGAGATTGGTATCAGAGAGAATGTTGGGTTGTTGGCGTATTCCCCATTGGCAGGCGGTTTATTAAGCAATAAATATTTAAACGGACAAAGACCGGATGGCGCACGTTTTACCTTGTGGCCAAATTATTTTGCGCGATATGCGCATCCCAATACGATGAAGGCTGTAGAAAAATATGCAGCACTGGCATATGAAAGCTGCTTAAGTTTGCCGCAAATGTCGCTGGCTTATATAAACTCCAGGAATTTTCTGACGGCAAATATCATTGGTGCTACAACGATGGAACAATTAAAAGAAAACATCGACAGTATTGATGTTGTATTACCGGATGAAGTGCTGAAAGAGATTGAGAAAATACATTTAGAGTTTCCCAATCCTGCGCCTTAATCTATCTCATGTTAATCGCAATTGCCTTAATGTAGTAGATGTAAAATAAAAAAGGAGTTGATTTCTCAACTCCTGAAGCTAACAATATGAAAAATTAAATTTCAGTGTTTTAAAAGGTGAACAATAGTGTTTAGGTTTTTGAGGGTGAACAATATTATTTATTATTTAGCTGCAGTCATTGGAAAACCAACTAAATCAGCATATAAGTCGTTTTGATTGATGTGCGGCACATTGTATTTTTTGTTTTCCGTAGCAAATGCATACTGATATTCATCCGCACTGTAAAAAGCAAAATTGAAATACATGTTATTGTCATTTGCATTTCTGTTTTGAGAAGTAATTAACTCAATCGTATTTACACCGTCAGAGTACACTTCGAAGATTTGTCTGTCCACCACTTTTTTATTGGAGAAATAGAAACCCAGTGCTTTCATTTCCGTCAGGTATTTTTTTACCTGTTCGATGTTTTGAATCTGGAACGAAAGACGGTTGTTCCATTGAGCATCCTGTGCATACACAAAATCTACCCATTCAAAGGAAGAAGATTTTTCGGATACGTTGTTGTTTTGATACGTGTAATGTGTTTTACCACTTCCCATTTCATCCTGATCATACAGCTGGATGTTTAAAGAAGTTAATCGGGATTCAATAACGTTGTTGCTTTTACCACGTAGTTGAAGAAAATCAGCAATACTGATGTTTTGAGAATAGCCAAATGTTGAAAATAACAACAATAGCGTTGCAATGCTTAATAAGGGTTTCATAAAAGGGTAATTTATGTTACTTCAATATTAAGAAACTTATTTCGATTTGTCAACCCCTGAATGCAATTTTTTTTAATCTTTTTTTATTGTTTGACTTAAGTCAATTTTACATGCTGTTTTATTGCAAATTAAATGAAACAGATATATTAGTAACGAAGCCGATAGTTTTAAGTGTATAAATTTAAAGTTTTTGAACTTGTTGCAAAAACCAGTCTTTTTCCGGTAACTCTTTTTCTTCGGTTAAATTTATTTCCAGCTGGCTTATCTTGCTTTTAGATTTACCGATGTTGTTATAGAGTTTTAGTATATATCGAATAACTTTTTTATACCTGGATTTGTAGATACCTAAGTTTTTTTGTCTATGCAGAAACAAGCTATAACTCTTAATAAGCGAAAGCATTGCTTCGTATTCTTTTTCTTCAAAATGCATTTTTAATAACATACTTTTTGCATCTAAATTCCAGAGTATATCCTCAAATTCAATTTGCTTTAATATGCGAACTGCTTTTTTATAATCTTTTTTTGCAAAATATAAAGTTGCTCTTACGAATAGTACGGTATTCTCTCTGTATTCCTCGCGTATTCTGTCTTTATAGTCATTGATAAATTGTTCAACACTTTCATAAGCATTTAATTTTTTGATACCAATGAATGCAATATTTTTGAATGTAAACCTGCTCAACTCCCCATTTTCCAGCAGAAACCCTTTTTCAATCGCATACAAATACAAGTCATAAGCATATTGAGCGTATTGTTGTTTACCTGCATTCAATTCCTGAATACAAAAGTTAATAGCCAGTAAATAAATATCTTTCAACTCGCTGTCAGTAAATCGATTTTCATCTTTTTTAAGCAATAATTGTAACTGATGAAAAGATGATTCATCACCATTGGTAGAAAGGATATAACATAAATAATATAGTTGTATTGGAATTACATTTTCATACATCCCGGCTTTTATTTGTGACAGGCAAATATCTAATAAGGGGAAAGTAAATGATTTTCCGGAAATCTGCTGAAAGGATAAAGAAACACAAGTATATTTCAATAATTCTGCAATAAAATAATAGTGTAAATTGTCTGAAATAGATTGCAGGTTGAAATTTTCATATCTTTTGTTTTTATTCTGAATTGTGTATTGTTGTACCGCAAACTGAAACTGATATAAATAAAAATCATTATCTTTTAAGTTACTGCCCAGAAGTTTTGCATCTGCTTTGCCGATTTGTTGTTGCGCATACACCCTTAAATTGCGTTGATTGTATATAGAAGATAATAAAAGTTCTTTTTGGAATTCAAGTTGTTGTTGATGGTAAAATACCAAAAAATCTTCCATACACTGTACCGCAAAACTCATAAGGTAGCGCATTTCTTTTTCAGAAAATGGAACGTCTTGATAAACATAGCTGAATGCCGCCTTCCTGTCTACATTTTCTGCATGAATGTTGCGTTTTTCAAAAATAAAATCAAACAAACGGGCAACATCTTCACGAGAATTACCAATAGGTGAGTTTACCCAAAGTTTTAAATTTTGTTTTTCTTTTCTGTTTAGCTGCAAAAAAATATTGATAAATTTAGTCGTGTGCATAAGTAAGAAATCTGTGAAATTATTCTATTTATCCTAAAAAACCCTTTTTTTTATAAAATTATCTAAAATTAAGCTATTTTTTCAAGCAAAAAAACATTGACAAATAGGCAAAATTGATATAGAATCTCTAAAATAAAGTATGCATTTTTGTTATACTACAATACAGCAACTTAAGATAAAACGAAATATTATGCGATATGTGCAGCTCTTACTGCTAACCTTCTGTAGTCATTTTATGTATGGGCAAACCAATACGGCAATACAATGGCAAAGAACTTTAGGCGGTGCAGGTGAAGATTTATTAAATACAACACTTCAGACACAAGACGGTGGATATATTTTAGGGGGCTATTCATCTTCTGATATATCAGGCGATAAAATCCAAGCCTCTAAAGGAGGTGCAGATTATTGGATAGTTAAGTTGGATGCTATTGGAAACATTCAGTGGCAAAAGACTATCGGTGGCAGCTCAGATGATTTCTTAAGAGGTATTATTCAAATGCCGGATGGTAATTATATATTGTATGGCTATTCGTCTTCAGGCATCTCCGGTGATAAAACGGATGCGTCAAAAGGAGGAAATGATTGCTGGATTGTCAAAATAAATGCACAAGGTTCCATTTTGTGGCAAAAATCCATTGGTGGAAACGATGCAGAAGAATTATATATAGCTAGCCTGACAAATGATAACGGTATCATTATTGGTGCCAGCTCAGCGTCCGATATTTCAGGCGATAAGACACAATCATCCAGGGGCGATTTTGACTGCTGGATTATAAAATTAGATGAAACTGGTGTTATTCAATGGCAAAAAACAATCGGCGGAGATGGAAAAGATATTATAAGAGCAATACAACAAACAACTGACGGCGGTTATTTTGTAGGTGCTCAAACGCTTTCAGACTTATCCGGAGATAAAACAGAAGCATCAGAAGGTAATCGTGATATGTGGTTATTAAAGTTAGATGTATCTGGCAATATCGAATGGCAAAACACCATTGGTGGCAGCGCGGAAGATATTTTATTAACGGCACATCAAAAATCATCAGGCAGCTTTTTTATCGATGGCGGCTCCCTTTCCCCTGTATCCGGCGATAAAACAGAAGCGTCTTTTAATGGTAATTCTGATTTATGGATTTTACAATTAAATGAAAGCGGTACTATCATTGGTCAGAAAACAATTGGTGGAGATTTATGGGATGCCATTTACGATATGAAATCGACACCTGATGGTGGTTTTATTGTTGGTGCAAACTCAGTATCATCAGCATCTATTGATAAAACAGAAGATTCTAAAGGTGGTGTTGATTATTGGATTTTAAAAGTAGATTCAAGTTTCAATATAAAATGGCAAAATACGATAGGTGGAAATAATGATGATTATTTATTGCCAATACAACAAACTTTTGATGGTGGTTATATTATTGGAGGTTATTCTTCTTCAGATGCTTTTAGCGATAAAACAGAAAATTCTAAAGGGGGTAATGATTTCTGGATAATAAAGCTGATAGTTGATCCGCGTTATATTACCGGAACGGTTTTTGGTGACAGCAATGGCAATTGTGTACAAAATTCCGGAGATAAAGGAATGAGAACTTATTCTCTGAAAGCTAGCAAAGGAAATTACAGGTCGTTTACCTCTACAGATACTTCAGGGAAATATAATTTGCCCGTAAATGACACAGGAAATTATACCATAGAATTACTACCTAATTTAATGTATCCTTTGTACACAGCATCCGACTGTAACAACTATAATGTGTTTCTGTCAGATTCAATAATCAACAGGGATTTTTATGAACGCCCATTAATTCAATGTGCTCTTAATACGGTGAGTATTTCTGCAAGTTCGGTTTTCCGCAGGTGTATAGAGAATACATTTTATGTTTCTTATTGCAACAATGGAACCATAGTTTCTCCCGATACCTACATAGATATTACTTTAGATCGTTATCTCACCTTAAACAGTGCTGCAATCTCTTATACCGATTTAGGTAATAATGTTTTCCGTTTTAATATCGGCAATCTCAATTATCTGAGTTGCGGAAATTTTACCTTCAATGCCACACCAAGATGCGACTCTACAATACTTGGACAAACAATATGTGCAGAAGCACACATTTATCCGGATACTGTTTGCACCATTCCATTTTATAATGGCTCTTATATCCTTGCTTCTGCTAAATGCCTAGGCGATAGTATTCAATTAAAAATAGAAAACAAAAATGCTGGCATGACGCAACAAAAAAAGTATAAAGTTATTGAAGGAAATGTGATGCGTATGTTGCAAAATTATCAATTGCCACAAAACGGATCTGTTATTGTAACATTGCCGGCAGACTCAGGGTTTACATATCGAATCATTGCAGAAAGAGAAGATAATTTTCCTGTTGAAAAAGGCGATAAATTTGTAACAGCTGCATTTGAGGGCTGCAGAACCGATCAGTCCTTAAATTTTTCTACAGGTTTCTATACACAATTTTCAAGTTATGATGGTGAGCCCTACAGAAGTCTCTGTTGTAATGTTATAATCGGAAGCTTTGACCCGAATGATAAAGTAGCTTATCCGCTAGGTTACGCACTACCACACTACCTCGAAGCCAATACGAATATTGACTATCAGATAAATTTTCAAAATACCGGAACGGATACCGCATTTAAAGTAGTCGTAGTGGATACTATCTCAGGATTTTTAGATATAAATTCCATTGAGTTAAATGCAAATTCTCATAAATATACATTTGAGCGTATTGATAGTAATGTAATTCGCTTTGTCTTCGATAATATTAAACTGGTAGACAGTTCTACCAATGAAAGGCTATCTCACGGATTTGTCAAATTCAGCATCAGGCAAAAAAATAATAACCCGCTTGGTACAGTTATATATAACAGTGCCGATATTTATTTTGATTACAATGCGCCGGTTATTACCAATAAAACCTACCACACCATTGGAAAAGATTTTATACAGGTGAACCTCATCAGCGGAATTTCAAGTCCTGGTTATAAAGTAAAAGAGGTAAAAATAATGCCGAATCCTTTCCGCGAAAAAACAGAAATAATCGTCGTCGGCAGCCAGTTGAAAAATCCTGTTTTACGTTTAATGGATGCGGAGGGCAGACTGGTGAAAACAATACCTTCTTACAACAACAACTCTTTTATAATTCAACGGGAAGATATAGCGGGAGGTGTATATTATTACAGTATACTACAGGGCAATGATATGATAACTTCCGGAAAATTAATTGCACAATAAGCAGTTTTCAAAACTGTTTTTTTATTAGTTAGTTCACAAGTGCCTGTCGCCAGACAGGCACTTGTTTTTATAAAAAATGCTTTCTTTTTTACTAAAATTTATTGACAACTCTTTTTTTAAGTTGTTGAAAATTAATTACATATGTAACAAGTACATTGTTTTTGCTTTGATACTGCCAAAAATTTGTAGCAGCAATTTATGGTAAATTAATATACATTCGTATAAAAATTTACATTTTATAACCATTAAAAACGTACAATGAAAAAGACTTTGCTTGTTTTATTATTGTACTGTGCATTAGCAACTAATTGTCTTGCGCAGTACTTTCCTTTATTTAAGGATAATGCAGTATGGTTGCAACAGGAAGAACTATCTGGAGGTGCAGTTGGTTGTAGGAAAACGACTATTTCTTACACTGATATAACGATAGGTTCTGTTACTTACAAAAATTGTGAAGAACTAGATGAGGATAAAATTGCAATTGCGGGACCTTATTATTTGAGAGAAGATTGCGTAACAAAGAAAGTATATGTATATGATCAAGTCAACCACGTAGAACGGTTGTGTTATGATTTCAGTTTATCATCCGTTGGACAAAGTGTTACGGTATATCCTATTTCACCCATTCCTGTTCCTGCTTTTGCGACCACCTTAACTGTCGTATCAATATCAATCAACCCAAATAATTCACAAAGAACAATAACATTATCCGGGTATAGTCCTTTTTTTAATGCGAATGTTACAGCAGTATGGTTAGAAGGGGTCGGCTCCTTAATGGGGCTTATATACAATACAGATACATATTTTTCTACCAGTATGCCCGATAGGAAATTATTATTGTGTCATAGTAAAAATAACCAACCAGATTATGCTGCACCTCAAGCTTGTGTATCATTTTCATGCCCTAATCCACAAGATCCTATTGCAGAGAATTGTAGTAGTAGTCCTTGTTCAACACCACTGAGTATATCTATAAATCCATCTTTGCCAGTAGTGTGCTCCGGAAGTGACATCACTTTAACGGCAAGTGGAGCAACAACATATAATTGGAGTACAACACCAGTGCAAACAACACCAAGTATTACGGTTTCTCCTGTCACAACAACAACTTATACGGTAACTGGAACAGATGGAAATAATTGTTCGGGATCTGCAACTATAACAGTTAATGTACATCCTAATCCTTCTATAAGTGTTAACTCGGCAACTATAAATTGTGGTCAATCAGCGATACTTACAGCGAACGGCGGAACATCATATAGTTGGAATGTTATACCTGTACAGACAACAGGTTCTATAACAGTTTCTCCAACCACAACCACTAATTACGTTGTGACCGGAACTGACAACAATAACTGTTCAAGTACAGCTACATCTACCGTTACTGTAAGTGGTACATGTCCTTGCATTAATCCTCCTGGGGTTACATTTGGTACAGTTGGTAATATCTGTGGCTTAAACCCCATAACATTTACTGGAAATACAATAGATAATAGTGCAACTATAGCAAATATAACTACGAATGGTCAGGGTACTTTAAGTATTACATCTTCAACCATAAGTCCATTTAATTTTACT
Source organism: Chitinophagales bacterium (assembly GCA_020848255.1). Lineage (GTDB taxonomy): Bacteria > Bacteroidota > Bacteroidia > Chitinophagales > JADIYW01 > JADJSS01. Next base: position 4,785 of record JADLAJ010000311.1, on the reverse strand, counting down.
TATACACCTGTTGCGGCAGATTTTGGAAATACAGTTACAATACAGCTTATTTCCAATAACCCTAACGGCGGTTCATGCCAACCAGATATTGAAAATGTGGGATTATTAATATCAGCTCCAATACTTCCAACGTTTTCCCAGCTCGGGCTATACTGTGTTGGAGCAACAGCGGGTACTTTACCGACCACATCTAATAATGGTATAACAGGAACCTGGTCACCGTCAACAGTGAGTACGAGCACGGCAGGAACCAGCACCTATACATTTACACCAAGCGCAGGGCAGTGTGCTAGTACTGCAACAATGGATATTAGCGTATCAACATCATTGACTCCTACATTTAGCCAGCTAGGGCCATACTGTGTTGGAGCAACAGCGGGTACTTTACCGACCACATCTAATAATGGTATAACAGGAACCTGGTCACCGTCAACAGTGAGTACGAGCACGGCAGGAACCAGCACCTATACGTTTACACCAAGCGCAGTACAATGTGCCACAACAGCCACCATGAATGTAACGATAAATGCTAAACCAAATCTTACATTAAATTGCCCTTCGTCATCCATTTGTGCAGGGCAACAAGCAGGTTTACTGGCAAGCAGTACTACAACACCGGTAACCTATAGCTGGAGCAATGGCTTAGGCAGTGCAGCCAGTATTAATCCTGCCCCGAATGCCACGACTACTTATACTGTTACGGCTACCAGTAATGGTTGTACAAGTTCTGCCTCTTGTACAGTTACAATAAATCCAAACTGTGGTTCCTGTTGTGCACTGCTATGTCCTTGGGAAAAAAGAGGAAATGATGCCATAAACGCAGCACCACGTGGACAAATAATATTAAACGCAACATGTTCAGATAATAACTTTATTGGAACAAGAGGCGGAAATGCAACCCAAACAAACGACTTAGTTTTTGGTGCAAACAATAATGGATGGATGCGTCTTACGACAAATGGTGGTTTATTTTTAACAGATAATGCCACAACACCCAATTGGGGAAATATAAGAATTGGAATGTTCGCAGGAATAAACAGAAATAACGGTTGTACAAGAAATGTTATTATCGGTCATAATGCTGCAGTTAATACATTTAATGCAGAGCAGGTAATTATTGGTAATAATGCAGGCGCTGGCCTAGGAAATGCGGTAACGGATCAAGGATGGAATGGGGGTAGAAATGTTATGATCGGATCAGAAGCAGGAAATAACAGGAGTGTAAGTCAAAGTAATGTTTTTATTGGCTGGCATTCAAGCGGAGAAGTTACCACTACGTTAGCTTCAGGACAAAACCAATATAATACGTTTATAGGTTCGCAATCAGGCGCAGTTAATACAGCATCTGAAAATACATTCATAGGTACTCAAACTGGGTTTAGTAATACAACTGGTGCTTCTAATACTTTCGTTGGTAAAAATTCAGGTCATAATATTAATACAGGAAGTAAAAACACATTTATCGGAGCTAATTCAGGAAATAATGTTACGGTTGGAAATAATAATATATACTTAGGCTTACCTGACGCATTATATAACACACCAGACGATATTACTTGTGCTACCTGTAATAATGTTGTATTGGGAAATAATGCAGGGGCATTTATTTCCACAGGTTCGCATAATACAATTTTAGGCACAACAGCAGGATGGCAGATCAGTACAGGCAGATATAATACTTTTTTAGGGCTGGGTGCAGGAAATTCAGTAACAGCAGGAAGCAATAATGTATATATAGGTAATAATGCCGGCAATGGAAACCCTGGATCAACTGGAAACAATAATGTGGCAATTGGTAACGGCACTGGAGCCAACCCCAGTGGTTCAGTCAAGAATTGTTATGTAGCTATCGGAAATTCCACCAACATAAATGGGGATACAGCAATTTCAATAGCTCCAAATTATTCCACTGAAAACCCCTATAACAGTGGGGTGGGGCAATCCTCCATATCTATGGGGGTGCCTTCAACAAGTGCTTATTTAGGCAAAGCGGATAATTATTCGGTATCCATAGGTTATGAATCAAGTGCGGCGGCAAATTCAGTATCTATAGGTACAAAAAGTTATTCAAGAGGAACTTCCGGAATTGCCATTGGAAATAATGCTCATTGCGGGGTATCTCCCAATGGTACCGGAACTGATAATATTGCAATTGGCACTAATTCACTTGCAAATGGTAATCCTTCGGGCGCAATTGCTTTAGGTACACAATCTTCAGCCAAGACACCGGGTTCTATTGCAATTGGACTGAATTCGAAAGTAGATGGCTCCTATTCCAAAAACAGTACGGCAATCGGTTATAATGCCTCTATAAATGGGTATCAAAATAGTATTGTTATCGGTTCACCAAATAGTGTTTCTGATCCGACTCAAAATCCGTTAGTAGGTATTTCAACGATACAACCAACTACGCGTTTTCATGTAGATTGCAGAAACAATAACATTTCATATAACTTCCCGATTACGCCTCCTTCCGCAATTCGTTTTGAAGGATTACAAACAGCCACCACCTGTACGGGGATGAATGATTTAGCTATTGATGCCAATGGATATGTTTATAGAAAATTATCAACCTGCCCGGCAGCGCGCGAAGCAAACCCTGCTTTAGATACCAAAACCGACAGTCTTCAAAAAGCAGTTGCAGATCAACAAAAACAAATTGATGAATTGAAAGCCATTATCGCAGAAATGTCAAAAGACGTAGATAAATGCTGCACCAAAACCAGTGGCAATGCGGTAGAAGATTTCCCGATGAGTAAGAATATTACCTTATATCAAAACGTGCCAAATCCGTTTACGATTGGTACGGATATTAAATTCTTTATTCCGGAAACAGTGAAACAAGCTGCATTGGTTATCTATGATTTAAACGGCAGAGAAATTCGTAAAATCGATATCAATGAACGCAATGAATCAGTGATAAAAATACAAGGCAAAGAACTGGCTGCCGGTATGTATATCTATACCTTAATTGCAGACAATAAAGAAGTGGACAGCAAACGTATGATACTGACCGGAAATTAATTTCAATTTCTATCTTCATTTTTTAAAACGGAAATCTTAATGGTTTCCGTTTTTTTATTTGAGGCAAAAAAAATCCCGGACATTTCTGTCCGGGATGGCCACTATAGTAACACAGCAAGCGCAAAAATAGTAGCATATTATAGTCGTAAGGGAAAAGTAATAAGTAGTAAGTATTTTTCATTTATACTATTTACTTTATTCCGCGTACTTATTTATTCATTGTATTTTTAATCTTCTTTTTACTTACTCCTTAGTCCTTACCACTTACATCTAACACCCCTCTGTCTTTTGCTTCCAGCAGGCTTTCGCCCATCAGGAAGATATCTACCTCACGGGCGCATTCTCTGCCCTCAGAGATGGCCCAAACTACTAAACTTTGTCCTCTTCTCATATCTCCGGCAGTGAATATTTTATCCACCGCAGTTTTGTAGTTGTTGGCTTTAACATTTCCTCTTTCGTCCAGTTCTACAGGTAGCTGTTGCAGCATGCCTTCGTGCTGCGGATGCACAAAACCCATCGCCAGTAAGGCCAGTTCACAAGGTAAGGTTCTTTCCGTTCCTTCAATTTCCACCATTTGTGGTCTGCCATCCACCGTTTTCCATTCAATTTCCGCTATTTTCAGCCCTGTCAGCTCACCTTTTTCGTTGCCGACAAATTCTTTGGTTAAAATCGACCATTTACGCTCACAGCCTTCTTCGTGTGATGAGGAGGTACGCAGCATCATCGGCCACAAGGGCCAGGGCGTGCTTTCTGCTCTGTTTTCCGGTGGTTTGGATAATAGTTCTATCTGCGTCACGGAAGCTGCTCTGTGGCGGTTAGAAGTGCCTACGCAGTCGGAACCTGTATCGCCGCCGCCAATTACAATCACGTTTTTGCCGGTAGCGAAAATATCGCCGTTTTCATATTTCGTACCGCGATGATCCACTTCAGGCACAATTTCAGAAACACGTTTATTTTGTTGAGATAAGAATTCCATTGCCGGGAATACGCCTTTAAATTGTCTGCCCGGAATCGGTAAATCTCTCGGAACGGTGGAACCGCCTGATAATATCACCGCATCAAAATTCGTTGCTAAATCATTCAATGAAATATCTACGCCAATATTGGTATTGGTTGTAAACACGATGCCTTCTTCTTCCATGAGTTTCACACGGCGTTCCACTACCGTTTTTTCCAGTTTAAAATCAGGAATGCCGTAACGTAACAAACCACCAATTCTGTCGGCACGTTCAAAAACCGTTACGCTGTGACCGGCTTTATTTAATTGTGCCGCTGCTGCCAGTCCTGCCGGACCCGAACCTACTACGGCCACTTTTTTGCCGGTTCTTTCTTTAGGTATATTCGGTTTAACTAACCCTAATTCAAACGCTTTTTCAATAATCGATTTTTCGATGTGCTCAATGGCTACCGGCGGCTGATTAATACCCAATACACAAGCTGATTCACAAGGTGCCGGACAAATACGTCCGGTGAATTCAGGAAAATTATTGGTAGATAATAAAATGTCTGATGCTAATTTCCAGTCATTGTTATAAACGGCATCATTAAATTCAGGAATGATATTTCCCAGCGGACAGCCATTATGACAAAATGGAACGCCGCAGTCCATACAACGGGCTGCCTGCGTTTTGGTTTTTTCTTCCGCAAACTCCAGATAAATTTCTTTGTACTCGTTAATGCGTTCTTTGGCATCTTTGTACTTCGGCAATTCTCTGTTGAATTCTAAAAATCCTGTTGGTTTTCCCATTTAAATCAATTGTT
>JADLAJ010000310.1 GCA_020848255.1 Chitinophagales bacterium | reverse complement strand
CTACCATCATACCAATTTGTAAAAACGACTTGTAGTATTTCACGGAATCATACGGAGAAAGTGTGGTGTCTTTCATGCCTTTGTAGGTAAAGACTTTCATCCTGTGTTTATCTTTTCTGAAGTTATCCAGAATTTTATCGTTGCTCAACCCCTGTTCTTTGAGAGCCGCCCAGCGGTCGGTGTATTTACAGGCAGTTTCGAGAATGGTAATCCCGGCTTTCGTTTCCCACGGTTTCCAGCCACCGCCAAATTGCGAATTAAAAATTGCCTGATAACGGGTGAGATGCTGCGTAGCCGCTTCTTCTGCATAACGCTGCATACGAGTATCAATGGTGGTATAAATTTTTAACCCATCCGTATAAATATTATATTCTTCGCCGTTTTGCTTTTTATTTTCTTTCGCCCATTTTTTCAATTCTTCTGCCACCACCATTCTGAAATAAGGCGCCAACCCGTCATTGGCAGACTCCGGATGAAAATCCAACTGAATAGGCTTATCCTTCAGTTCATTAAATTGTGCTTCCGTAATATCGCCCTGTTCCATCAGTTTACGTAAAACAGTAGCACGACGTTCACGGGTGCGCTGTTCAAATCGGCGCGGGTTGTAATACGACGGATTTTGCAGCATACCAACAAACATGGCAGCTTCTTCTACTTTTAGCTGTTTAGGTGATTTATTAAAATAGATCCTGGAAGCACTTTCAATACCAACGGCATTATTGACAAAATCAAATGTATTGAAATACATCGCGATGATTTCTTCTTTAGTGTATCGTCGTTCCAGCATAATGGAGATTACATATTCCTTGGCTTTTTGCAAAACACGCTGTATTATATTCTTCGCCCGTTTTCTGTGAAACATATTTTTTGCCAACTGTTGTGTGATAGTGCTACCTCCACCATCGGTTCCCAAGGTTACTACTGCTTTTATTGTTCTAAGAAAATCAATACCTGAGTGGTCATAAAAACGTTCATCTTCATTGGCTACTAAAGCCTTTGGCAGATAAGACGGCAAATCATCATAAGACACATTACTCCTGTTATCGACATAATATTTACCAATCAGCACAGAATCGGCAGAGTATATTTCGGATGATAAATTTGCTGACGGATTTTCCAGCTCTTCAAAACTTGGCAATGCACCAAACAAACCAATTCTGACCAGGAAGAAAAATAAAAAGATACTTCCCAAAAATCCACCGAAGAGTTTCCATAAACTTTTCGGCTCTTTTATCCAATCAATAGCTCTGTTCATTATTTTAAATAATTAGTCATGAAAAATGGCGCATACACTTCAAAATCAGCCGTCTTTTTAATGAGTTTAAAATTTGACGGTGCAATCACGTAGAAAGAAGCCTTCTGAAGGTTGCTTTCACCCACTACAGTGGCAGCATTTGCCTGCAGCGTAGTAAAATATTTTAACGCGTCTGTAATACCATCAAATCTTTTCATTTGTAGAATGGCAAAACCGTCGATAAAAACCGGGTTGATTTTTATTTTCTGATCATTAAAATATTTCTTATTGAATTTCTGAACGTTTATTACAATATCAGAAACTTTAATGTATTGATCTTTCAACTGAATCAAGACCTGTAAATCGGTAGTATCCACTGTGAATTTCTCAGTCAGTGAATCTTTCAGTTTAGGTGCATTTTGAGCCGTCAGTGCCTGTACGGTAGAATCATTCAGCTTGCTCTCAAACTGGATATAAGAAATCAGGTAATCCTGTGCTTTCTTTTTTATTTCGCCTTCATTATATTTTATAATGATGTCTGTCAATGATTTTTTGTAAGCATCAAACTGTTGTGTTTTGCCATACGAAACGGCTTCCAGAAATTCGAACTGTGGCAACTGCGGAGCATTCGGATATCGCGTTTTGGCAATAAATCTGTTTTTTATCACCTGCTGATAGTTCTCGTTCAAAAACAACTGGTACGTGGATGCGTATAATCTTTCTGCAGTTTCTACCGTGGTATCAACTGTTTTGACTTTACCCGCGTTATTCAGCACATCTGCCACTTCACTCAGTGGATAATTCTGCAAGATATAATCTTTCTCTTTTTGTGCTAAACCTGTTAGATTTTTTTCAACATAAATCAGGTATTCGTAATAGTGTGCAATGGCATCGAAATCGCTATTCGGGAATCTGCGTACCAATTCGTCAAACACCTGTTTTGCTTTTGGAATGTTGTTCAATTTATTCTTGAAAATCTCTCCCGTACCAAACAAAGCATTTGCAATTTTAACATCAGATGCCATAAAGTCTTCCGGTGTTTTAGGAATCTTCAAAGAATCTGTTGCAGCGGAAGCAGTGACAGGAATATTATTTTTCTTTTTTGATTTTATCGCAGCAGTGGTATCGTTCAGCTGTTCATTTGGAGGAGTAATAACATCGTTAAAGACATCAGTTTTTGAACTTCTTCTCCAGTTTTCTTCCAGTTTTCTTTCACCCCAGATGCGAATAAACTCATTAAAGCCTTTACTTTTTGCTTCCGGATTATAAAAGTACCATAAGCCGTTTGATATAGCGTCTTCGGGAGCAAACGTAGTTTGTCCAAAACTGTTATCGCCACCATCCGAGCTGAAACGGCTGTTTTTCTTATCTTCTTTTTCTTTTTTTGCTTTTGCGTCTGCAAGGTATTTATCCAAATCTTTCGCACTCATTTTACCCAGACGTTGCAAACTATCCTGTTCCTGAATTGTTCTTGCGTACAAAGCAAGTTCATTTAAAATACCTTTTCTTGAAACTATCTTGTCGTAATTTTCAATAGTATTTGGCAGATATGCGATGGCACTGTCATAATTAACGGCTGCTTTTTCGTAATCTTCCTTATCGTAATAAATTTCCCCGAGACGTAAATATGATTTGCCTTTTTGCTCGTTATTACTGATTGATTTTTTTACGGACTTTTGAAGATAAGCAATTGCATTGGTCGTGTCTTTCTGGTAATAATAGTAATTGGCGATGGTGTATAATACTTCGTCTGCATGGTCTTTATTTTTGCCCATCTTAATCAGTTTCGCGAGCATTTTCACAATATCCTGGTTGGCGAGGTCAGGATTTTCGCTGTATAGTTTTGCCAGCTGAATCTGAGAAAACAAATTCAGTTCTTCCGTTTTGGTATGTTTACCAGCCTTAACAAAATAATCCACTGCATCTGCAGGCTGATTGTTTTTCTGATATAACTGCGCGAGTAAATATTCGTAGTATGCTTTTTCTTTTTTCTTTTTAAAATACAACATCGCATTTTCCAGTTCTTCAATTGCAGGAGAATAATCGTTTCTGCGCACGTTATAGTAGGCATCAATCAGATAAAATTCGCGACGCTGCTTTTTAGTAAGTTTATGCAATGCCTTGCCGTAAGATATCATGCTTTTGGCATCTGCAAAATTACCTAGTTCAATTAATGATTTTGCCATCCATACAATCGCTTCCGGGCGGGATGGTTTGTGTTTTATTTTTTCCCAGAATGTAAGTTTATCAAATTTGGCTTCTGCTTTGGCAGAAAGACTATCCATAGGGCGCTGATTCTTCCTGTCACCGGTAGTATCTTTGTAATACGGGTTCGGAACATATTGATCACCTAACAATACATAGGGCAAATTGGCGTCATATTTTGGTTTGGGAGCACTTTTTACGGTAGTGTTCGCATTCATCACCGTAGAATCCATTTTATTGGATTTTCCTTTTGCTTTCGCTATCAGTTCAGGCGGAATTTTTTTACCTTTCTTCTGTAGTTCAATTATCTTCTTTTTTGCTTTTATGATTTCCTCTATCTCCTTTTTCTTCTTTGCGATAGCTGCTTCCTGTTTCTCTCTGGCCGTTTCCGCTTTTTCTTTGGCTTCCTCCTGCTGCAGTTTATATTTTATTTCAATAAACTTTTTTTTCTCGCCCATTTGTTTGGCCAGCTCTTTTTGTCGCTTGCGGATATATTTTAAGCGGTCTTTGTTGCTGTACTCCAGTTTCATGTTCATCTTACCCGGCTTCATCGTGGTTACGATGTACTGGAATGTGATCAATGAAGTATCATACTGCTGACGCAGGAATTGTGATTTACCCAACAATAAAAAAGCATTATCTCTCCAGCGGCTGTAATCGTGTAATTGTAATACGATACCGGTTTTCTTTGCCACCGTTTCCAAATCTGCAGTGTTGCCGGAAAAATCAGCCTGATCGTGATAATAGAACGGTAGTAATTTATTGTAATCAATTTGTCGCTGAAACTCATAGGTGTGTACCAGTTCCTTATACAATTCACTTGCGTTGAAGTAATAATTATTACGGGTCGTCAAATCGCCCCAGGCACGCTTGATAATATTAGGTTTTTCGTATTTTCCAGCCATCTTTTTTTTCTTATCCGCATAGGAATGCAATGAAAAGAAGAAAAGACAACTTAACAAGAAAAACAGTTTTTTAGCTGTAGATAGTCGCATGCTCGTTTTAATTCCCTAATTTTAACGCAATTTCTTAAATTTATTTTACTTATTCGAGTGAATTTTATTTAATTCCGAGATATGGCATTAAAAAAACCGAATTGGAGCAATTGGCGTGAAAAGCTAAAAAACGTATATCGTTTCCAGATTGTAGATGAAAAAAGCTATGATGTGAAGATGGTATTAGAGTTAAATCGTCTGAACGTACTGGTAGGTGTTGGTTTATTACTGGCATTTTTCACCCTATTGAATTTCTTATTAATCGCATATACGCCTCTAAAACAGTATATTCCGGGCTATGGATCTTCATCAGGAAGAAAAGAAGTGGTGAAGATGAGTATGAAAGCAGAAGAACTGGACGAAAAAATCAAGGCACAACAAGAATACATTAGCAATCTGCAGAATATACTGAACGACAAAGTAGTGGTAGATGCTGTAACATCCAATTTAAAAAAATCAAAAGTAGATACTGGAATTCTGAGCATTAAAACCACCGACGAATCCAAATTTGTGCAGGATGTAGAAAAAGGGCTGAAAAATGCCGAATTAATGGAATCTGTACATGACACCAAAACCAGTATTTTAAACAATTTACAGCTTCAAAAGCCGGTTTCCGGCACCATTTTGACCAAATTTTCTCAAACAAATCCTGCAATTTCTTTTTCGGCCGGCAACGATGAAGATGTAAGAGCGGTAATTTCAGGAAATGTCATTTTAACCGGAAATTCTCCGGAAAGCGGTTATTATATCGTTATTCAGGCTGAAAATCAACTGGTTTACATATTAAAAAATAACAGCCAACTTTTGAAGAAAACAGGTAACTTTGTCAACTCAGGTGAGATACTGGCAAAAGCAGGTAAAAACAATTCCTCCAAAACCTATATTTCTACCCTCGAACTTTGGTACAGAGGTCAGGCAATTGACGCAACAAAATTTATAAAATAATTCTATGTTCTCTAAAATAGCCCCGAAAAGCAATCTGGAAACGATGGTTGCCAATAAGATAAACGAAGGAACGGTCATTTCAGGTGACCTTAACGCTCAAACAGATATACGCATTGACGGAAAAATCATCGGAAATATTACCTGTGCTTCAAAAGTGGTGATAGGTGCAACTTCCCAAATTGTAGGACATATTAAGTGCAATGATCTGACAATTGAAGGCAAAGTGAAAGGCAATCTGGAAGTAAATGGTATTTTATTTTTTCGTACAACAGCCGGTTTCGAAGGCGATGTAAAATACAAAAAACTAATCGTAGAAGAAGGTGCTGCTATCAACGGATCTCTGGTGAATGTTTCTTCGGTGGTAAAGCCAATTCAACAATCCGATCAAAATGGACAAACAAAAGCAAGCATCCATCAACAACATGTCGGATAATAAAACAACCAACTGGTTAGCATATTCCGGAATGGCATTTGAAATGTTTGCCATCATTGGTATCTTTGCTGCTGCCGGTTATTTTCTGGATAAAAAACTGCTGACAACTCCATTTCTACTCATTATATTACTAATGATTGGATCGGGAATCGCATTCTATCGCATTTACAAGCAATTAAGCTAAAACATACCATGCAGAATAAATGGTTACTTACATTAGTATCTCTCAGCATCCTTTTTTTTATTTCAGGTTTCTTAATAAAAACTAATCTGCGTTTTGATTACTGGTGGATGACGCTGGGCATCAGTTGTATTGCTTTTATTTACTATTTCATCGTTACTTCTTCTAATAAAAAAAATAATAACAAAATAATTGGTGGAAATATAGCTGCTATTGGATTAAAATTTATTCTGACCGGCTTTATGCTTATTCTCTACATTATTTTTTCAGGCATGAAAAACCGCTCCGGGTTTATTTTCTTTTTTATAGCCTATGGTATTTTTTCTGTAGTCAGTTATACTTTTTCCTATCTGTACAAAAATGACTGATTCATTGACTTTGGCGTAATTTTTGACTAAGTTTGATAAAATACTTTTCATGAAGAAACTTTTCTTTACACTTTTTGCCGGATTACTCTTCTTTTTAGGTTTAACAGGGTTTAAGCCGCCAAAAAACAACTATCCGAAAGGAGATATATTGTACTCTAAATACGGTGGAAATATAGATTCGATGATGGCTGGAGAACGCAAATTAGACTCTTTGGCTCGTCCATATTTGTATAAAGTTGAAGAAGCGCCAAAAGAGGAAATTTCTTCCATAGATGATGAAACGGTTATTCTGGAAAAAGCACAGATAATGCCTGAATTTCCGGAAGGTGAAAAAGGACTGAAAGAGTATATAGCATCAGGGACAGCTTTTATTCCGGATACTTTGGTTGGTAAAAAAGCTACGGTGATAGTGAAGTTTTATGTAAATACTTTGGGCGATGCAAAGAATCCAAAGATTATAAAAACCGATGACCCGTCTTTCGAGT
>JADLAJ010000309.1 GCA_020848255.1 Chitinophagales bacterium | reverse complement strand
TAAAGGCAGTATCAATACTTTTTTTTAGTTTATCCAAACCCTTTGCCGTACCATTAATCAAGAACGCTATTTTCATAAACGATGGTGTTAAAGTTATTTCCATGAATGCATCAGCTTCCATGAATGCTTGTACAAATTAATTTCAATGGTAATTTGTTCAGCACTCCAATTTAACTCTTTTGCCATAATTTCTGAAACTGTTTTCACCAAATCTTCATCAAAATCTTTCATTTGATAGGAGATAAGTGTTCGGCGGGTCAGGATATCATCCAGTTTTTGTCCATTCTGATAACGGATAAAAAAGATAATTTCCGCGGGACAATATTCATATCCTGTGAATTGTTGTGTCAATTCAAGTTCTTCCTGTGCGATATTTGCAATTAAAGTCGCATTTTTTACACCATATCTGTGTTTAAAGTTGTCAATTAAGGTGTTTATTATAATTTCATCATTGTCAGTTGATTGTATAGCGTGTTTTTCTTCTATAGTCTTAATACAATTTTCTGCCATTGATAAAAATGAAGTCAGTTTTCCTCCTGAAATAGTCAGCATATTATCATTATTCCACCAAATCTGGTAATCACGGGAACGCTGATTGCTTTTTTTGTTTTCGTCATTATCATTCAACAAAGGACGAATACCGGCGTAGACACTCAAAATATCGTCTTCCGTCAGCTTTTTCTCTTTTAACTGAGCATTCACACTGTCGAGGATATACTTTACTTCGTTTTCTAAAATGAAAATTTCGTCATTACCTTCATTGTAATCAGTATCTGTAGTGCCGATGACATTTAAATTGTCATCCCAGGGCATACACCAGATCATGCGCCCGTCACCATTCGCGGTTGGTAAAAGCATTACACAATCCTTTGGAAAATGGTTGGCGGAAACAATTAAATGAACGCCTTTGCTCGGCATCATGTATTTTTTAGTGTCGTTGCTGTCAAATTTCCTCAAGATTTCGTCTGTCCAGATACCAGTTGCCGCAATAAACACCTTGGATTTAATGGTAAATGATTTCTCTGCTATTTTATCTTCACAGGTAATGCTTTTTATTTTGTTGTTTCCTTTCTGAAGGGTCGTTAATTCAAAATAATTTAAGGCGATAGCGCCTAAATCACAGGCTTCCTGTATAACTTCATTGGTTAATCTGGCATCGTTGGTTTTTGCATCATAGTAAACAAAGCCGCCTACCATAGCATCCGTTTTTAATTGAGGAAAGCGTTGTTTTACTTCTTCCAGATCAATCTCGGCATGTTTCGGCATACTGCTTTCACCTGTCAGGTAATCGTAGCCGGAAAGACCAATACCCAGTTTGATTTTACTTAATCTGGATTTATAAATCGGCATGAAGAAGGGCTGAGGTTTCACCAAATGAGGATATTCTTTCAGTAAATGTTCGCGCTCATGTAAAGCTTCTTTTACCAGTTTTATCTGTAGGTTCTGCAGGTAACGAAGGCCGCCGTGAATCATCTTGGCAGAACGTGAGCTGGTGCCGAATGCAAAATCGTGTTTATCAATAATAAGTGTCTTCCAGCCTTTACGTGCAGCGGTAAGTGCTATTCCGGCACCGGTAATACCTCCGCCAATCACGACTACATCAAATAGTTCGGTAATGGCGCGTTGTATGTTGTGCTGACGACTCATATTAACTGAATAATTTACCCGGATTCATAATGCCTTTTGGATCGAGTTTGTTTTTTACTGATTTCAGCACTTCTAAAGCCAGGCTGTCGGTATACTTTTTATACCATTTCTGATGATCTAAACCTACACTGTGATGATGTGAAACAGAACCGTTGTGTTGCATAATCGTATTTGTCACCAGGTCTTTCAGTTCCTGCCATTGTTCTATTTCCCTGCCTTTCAGCATCGGAGTTATCAATGTAAAATACATACAGGCTGCATTGGGGTAAATATGAGAAACGTGTGCTAAAAAGATGCCTTTGTTTTTATTAAATGCTACAGATTTATTCAGTTCTCTCGTTAAAGCCTGATGTAATTTACTAACATCTTTCCAGTGAACTAAGGTTTCCATCGTGTCAATATAAATGGAATGTTCAACCAATGTGTCTCGCAGATAGGGCAATTTGAAACGGTTGTCGGCCCATTTGTCACCAATCGTAGTTGGAGCCAGCATTCCTTTGTGTTTATCTACTAATTCTTTCGCAAAAATGACTTGAGAGGAAACACTGATTTCTCCCTGAGGAAACCGCATAATCAACACACAAGGTGTCGACAGATTTTTCCATTGCAAAATCAGTTTTTGAGCTTCTTTTTTTAAATCATTCACTAAACCCGGATGTTCTTCTGATGAAGACATTTTGGAAAACAGGTTGGTTTCATTCGCGTCTGATAATCGAACGACAGATGGTTTTACGCCCGCCTGTGCCAGTGTTTTCAGGTAGTTAGTTCCATCCTGGAAAGTTGGAAATAAACCTACTATCCAACGATAGTTTTTAGGAAGCTTTTTGATTTTTACGGTAATCTCGGTAACCACACCCAGTGTTCCTTCGCTTCCTACAAAAAACGGTAACACATTGATACCGGAAGCATCGTGTGTGAACGGATTACTTTCCAGTGTGCCCACCGGCGTCGCAACTTTTATATGCTCTACCAAATCTTCTATCTTGCCATAGTATGTGGATTCCTGTCCGGCACCTCGCGTTACAATCCAGCCACCTAAAGTAGAATATTCAAAAGATTGCGGGAAATGTCCCAGCGTATAGCCTTTAGCATTCAATATATTTTCCAGTTCCGGACCTAAAATTCCTGCCTCAAAAGTTGCACTTAAATGTTCTTCATCAATGTGGATGAGTCGTTTGTATTTGCGTAAATCCAGCGTGCATTTTATTTCCGTGCGACCGGATAGGTTATCCAATGATAATGCACCTACCACGTTGGTGCCTCCGCCAAACGGAATAATCTGTACATTATTAGCAGAAGCCTGCGTCAGGATGTACTGAATTTCCTCGTGCGTAGTAGGTGAGATAACAACATCGGGAGAGATAAATCCGTTTCCATTAAAAATACGGATGACATCGTAATAACTTTTGCCAAGAGAAACAAATAAGCGGTCATCGTCGCTAAATGAAATTTTCTTTGGATAAATAGAAGCGAAAATATCTCTGATTTGCTCTTTTTTCTTTTCTGAAAGCTGTGGTAATTCAAATTTCTTAGGAGGGAAAAAATCTTCGCGCAGATGTGTCTTCCAGCGTTCTTCTACCAGTGTTTTTAATTTCGGGTAGTCATTGATATGTTTAATTTCTTTCGGGTCACCCCATTTCCACCAATCGCGTTGCATACAATCTATTTTGATGTAATTTACGGTATTACAAAGTAATTCAAAATCAAAAAATCATTAAATACACGATTTTTCAAATAAGCGTAATCCTAAGTTAATTTAATCGATAGTTGTTTTTCAAAGGCAGTAAAATACAGTAACTGTTAACCTTATACTAAAAACATATTTTTTCAGCCAATCTCTATATTTTATAAGTTAAATTTTATAAATTTCAGCATGTTATATCACAACGATAAATCCATTCTTTTTTTCAACGGTGAATTTAAAAATGTAAAAGACTTTAGAATCAGTCCTTTTAATCAGACATTACATTACGGTTATGGCGTTTTTGAAGGGTTAAGAGCCTACAATACACAACAGGGGCCTCATATTTTTAAGGTTAAAAGACATTTCGAGCGATTGACGAATTCTGCAGAGAAGATGAATATGCAAATGCCGTATTCCGTGCAGGAACTAATCAATTTTGCCTATGAATTGCTAGAGCGAAATGATATGCGCGAAGCCTATATTAGACCATTGGTATTAATGGATAAAAACATGACCTTACGCGCTATTGATGCAGATAAGCCCAATTTTCTGATGACTTGCTGGAAATGGAATCGGTATTATCCATCCAATCACTTGAAAGTGCTGGTTTCTTCCTGGCGAAGACCGCACCCGCGTACCATGCCGGTGGATATTAAAGTGACCGGAAATTATGTAAATTCTATTCTTGCCACCCGCGAAGCTCATCAGAAAGGCTATGACGATGCTTTATTGCTGGATGTGGAAGGTTATATTGCTACCGGACCGGGAGCTTCTTTCTTTATGGAAAAAAACGGCAAGCTGATTGTACCGCCGGTTACGAATATTTTTCCAAGTATTACCCGTTCCACCTTAATAGATATAGCCAAACAAATGGGCATTGATGTGGTGGAAAAACAGTTTGGTGTGGAAGACGTAATTGAAGCAGACGGTGCCTTCTTTACCGGTACAGCAGCTGAGGTTGCAGGTATCGAAAGCATCAACGGTCACAAAATGAAAATGCAGTGGGAGGATACCATAGGTCATTTGCTGCATAACCGTTATAAACGCATCGTTTCGGGAAAAGATACAAATTTTCTGGAGTACTTTTAATACACATTCTTCACAAAAAATACTTAAATTTGTTTAACGCAAACAGAT
The DNA here is from genome assembly GCA_020848255.1 of Chitinophagales bacterium. Classification (GTDB taxonomy): domain Bacteria; phylum Bacteroidota; class Bacteroidia; order Chitinophagales; family JADIYW01; genus JADJSS01. The sequence goes on along the minus strand of JADLAJ010000309.1, from coordinate 489 downwards.
GAAAGTACTTTTACACTTTCTTTTATTGATTTCTTTTTCTTCAATTACATTCGCAAATGTTACTATAATTCCTTATGGTTCTTCCTGGAGATATCTGGATAATGGAATCGATCAGGGTATAACCTGGACAGCTACCGGATTTAATGATGCGTCTTGGGCAAACGGAAACGGACAATTAGGCTATGGTGATGGTGACGAATCTACTGTTGTTGGCTACGGTGGCAATGCGGCTAATAAATACGTAACAACTTATTTCAGAAAAAATATTACTATTGGGAGCACTGCCACCTATCTCGATTATACTTTAAATGTAAAGCGAGACGACGGAATTATAGTGTATATAGACGGAACTGAAGTTTACAGAAATAATATTGCAGCCGGTGCTTTTAACTATCTTACTCTGGCGGCCAATGCCGCAGATGACGGCAATACACCGCAATCCGTAACACTTTCATTGTCACAATTACCAACAGGCAACCATACGATTGC
>JADLAJ010000308.1 GCA_020848255.1 Chitinophagales bacterium | reverse complement strand
TTGTGTTTCACTTCAACCACATATTTTTTCACTTTGGCGGAAGCAGGAATACGCTCATCGCCAGGCAGAGATGGAATCAACACGCATTTTCCTTCGCAACTGTATTCCCAACCGTGATAGCCGCATTTAATGTTTTCACCCTGCACATATCCCAGAGAAAGATTGACATTTCGGTGACAGCATCTGTCCTCCACAACACCCACTTTCCCGGAAGCCGTTTTAAACAGGACCATTTCTTCGCCGCAAATCTTCTTCTTCAGCGGATTCTGATGATTTAATTCATCCAGCAGACAGGCCAGATACCATTGATTCTTGATATACATACGTAATTATGCCGTTTAACAATACTGAAGCGAATTTGTTTAAAACTACAACAATAAATTCAGTACTGCGAAGAATAGAAACTGTATTGCCAGTACGATGATGGCAATTCGGTTTTGTGTATTTCCGTACACTTTCCTGAAGAAAAGAAACAACAGGAAGGAAATAAGGTACCATGCGATATAATTCTGCAAAGGAATAACATTGTTTTGCCACTGCCAAAAATCCAGCCTGATTGCAACGGGTTCAATGAATACATCCAGCAAGGTCATCACGGCAGCTGAAATTCCTGCAAATAAAAAAATGTTTTTTATGTTATTAAAAACCACTGAAATGAGATACACCAGCAAAAACCAGTTCGCTCCAATCAGAACGGGCACTTCCAGCAGTTTGAATCCGAGTGTCTTACCGTACCAGTAAGTGCCAAAAATAACACCTGTTTTCACTCCAATGACTTCTACAAAAAAGCCAAACAGCAGCACTATCAAGGCAGAAGCAATAAATGTGCTGTTCCATTTTTTGTGGAATAGTAAGGTAAAGAAAATGGTGATAATTAAATTCAACGGAGTAATCTGTAAGAACAACAGCTGCTGATTGGAATTGGTGAATGCTATACCACAAATACCGACAATATAAATGATTATCAGGTTAAAGCTATGTATGTAAAACCACTTATTACGCATGTATCAAATCATCTACAATTTTTGCTGACAAAACACTCAGCGGAATACCACCGCCAGGATGTACGCTTCCACCGCAAAAATACACACCTTTTATGGTATTACTGAAATTAGCATGCCTCAAAAACGCAGAAAATTTATTGTTCGAACTGTTTCCGTATAATGAACCTTGCCAGGATAAATTTCTTGATTCGATTATCCGTGGCTCTAAAACATCTTCCACTTCAATCAGAGATTCAATATCTTCACCTAATGTTTTACTTAATTTAGCCAAGATATTTTTTCGCGCGTTGGCAATCAAAGTATCCCAGTCTTGTCCGGTATGCGGGGGTGTATTGATCATCACAAACCAGTTTTCACAACCTGCAGGAGCATCTGCTTTTGCATATTTAGAGGAGATGTTGATATACACCGTCAAATCGTCATTCAAGGTTTTTCTTTTAAATGATGCATCAAATTCGTCCTTGTAATTTTTACAAAAGAAAATATTATGCAAACCCAGTTCAGGAAATTCCTTTTTGATGCCGAGGTAAAACACCATAGCCGACAAGGCTCTCGGCTGGCTCAGTGTTTTTTCAGGATGCTTCTGATTAGGCATTAATTTACGATACGTATAAGCCACATCCATATTGCTGATAACGACATCCAGCGGCATAAATTCAGGTGCTGCAATGTCGATATGCTTGTTATCGACGCGTTCTACCGCGTTGTATTTCACACCAACGGCCTTATTTTTTTCCACGACAATCTCCGCCACTTTTGTATTGAAATGGAAATGAACGCCTAATTCAACTGCCAAATTATAGCAAGAACGTGAAATCGCTACCATGCCTTCATCCGGAAAGAAAGCTCCGATATGATGCTCCAGATGCGGAATAATATTTAAAGTACCTGGTGCTTCATACGGATTAGATCCATTATAGGTAGCGAAACGGTCGAAATACTGAATGGCTTTTTCGTTCTTCAGTTTTTTAGTGTTCGTATCGTGCATCGTATTAAACAAATCCAGCGCACCTAAGTTGGAGCTGAGTTTCAATAAGTCAAATGCCGTAATATTCTGAAAGGTATGGATGGAACGATGCAAAAACGTATCGGCTGTAATCTCAAATATTTTTTTGCTTTTATCAAGGTGTTCCAAAACCGTTTCTTTCTTAATGCCGAGTTTATCCTGCATTTCCTGTGCAGATTGCTGCACATCGGCATGCGTTTTAAACCTGGTGCCATCGCTGTAAAAATAATGAGTGATAGTATCCAGTTTGCGGTAAGGACAATAATCTGAGAATTTCTTTCCTGCCAATGCAAACAAATCTTCAAAATATTCGGGCATGGTAAACAAGCTCGGACCCGCATCAAAACGATAATCGCCTACCTGTATTTCACAAAGTTTGCCGCCTGGATAACTGTTAGCTTCAAACACATGTACTTCGTAGCCGCGCACGGCCATGCGTATGGCACTTGCCAGGCCTGCAATACCCGAACCTATAATTCCTGCTTTTTTCATATGGTACTAATCTCTACAATAAACAAGACCTTTTAACGTAAAACTTTCGTTAAAACACATTGTTATACAAATTAAACGATTCAAATTATCTTCATTAAACAAGAGATAATTTAAATAGTTTAACCAAATTATATCCTTTTTTTCTTCTAAATTTAAAGCTCTAAAACAATTATATGTCACAAATCAGAGGAACGAACGTTTTGGTAACCGGTGGTGCCAACGGAATTGGAAAATTAATGGGTTTAAAATGCCTGCAGGAAGGCGCTGCAAATCTCATCATCTGGGATATCAATGAAGACAACCTGCAAAAAACAGCCAGAGATTTTTCTTCCAAAGGCTATAAAAACGTACATACGTTTGTGGTAGATGTTTCCAATACGGATGATATAGAGAAATCTGCGACAGAAGTGTTACTGGAAATCGGCAATATTGATATCCTGTTTAACAACGCAGGAATTGTAGCAGGCAAAAAATCTTTTTGGGAACATACGGCAAAAGACATTGAGAAAACGTTAAGTATCAACGTGAGCGGCGTAATGAACGTCACACGTGTTTTTATCCAAGATATGATTAAGCAGCGAAAAGGACACATCATCAATATTGCCTCTGCCTCCGGATTGATTCCATTGCCGAAAGGTTCTGTCTATGCATCCAGCAAATGGGCAGTTTTAGGCTGGAGCGAAAGTTTGCGTATGGAATTTGAGCTGGAAGGAAAAGATTTACATGTTACAACGGTTTGTCCAAGTTTTATTGATACAGGTATGTTCAAAGGCGTGAAAGCACCTATGTTGTTCCCTTTATTGCAACCGGAAGATGTTACCAATAAGATTATTAAAGCGGTTAAAAATAACGACGCCATGTTGTTAATGCCGGAAAATGTAAATATTGTTCCGTTCCTAAAAGGTGTTTTCCCTGCTAAGATATTTGATAAAGTGGCCGGATTCCTGGGTGTTTATTCATCGATGAACAGCTTTGAAGGCAGACCGCAGGAAGAAAGAGTGCCTGAGAAGAAGGCGAAGGTGAAATAAATCTACCATTTTTTAATTCTACATCTTTACAATTAAGACAAATGGCTACCAAAACAAAAACGATTTCCAATATAAAATCCGTAATCGACAAACAACGTGATTTTTTTGAAAGCAATGCTACACG
>JADLAJ010000307.1 GCA_020848255.1 Chitinophagales bacterium | reverse complement strand
TGAAAATTATTTTTTACATTTGGTTAAGTTGAATTACAAATCAAACAAGAAAGTATGAGTACACTGCAATTAAATAACAGAACAGCAGCTCCAAGTGAAATGACAAAGCTGCATAAATTATGGAGACGGTATAAGTATTTTACGCCTGTAATTGTGCTGCCGGCCATCATGTATATTTCCTTTTATTATTTAGGATACTGGTCGTTTTTCGCCTTTGTCTTTGTGTATGGGTTTATTCCGGCAATGGAATTTATCTTTACAGGTACTGCGGAAAACTTTACTGCGGAAGAAGAAGCAGTAGAACGAAAAGATATTTATTATGATCTGGTAATTTATTCCATGCTGCCTTTGCAGTACATCATTTTGGGCTTGTACTTGTGGACCATTACCACTAAATCATTACAATGGTACGAATACATCGGCATTACCACCGCGATGGGTTTGGCCTGCGGTGCTTTAGGTATTAATGTAGCGCATGAATTAGGCCACCGCACTAAAAAATACGAACAGTTTATGTCAAAAGCATTATTGCTGACAGCTCTGTACATGCATTTTTTTATAGAGCATAACCGTGGTCACCATAAGAATGTTTCTACTCCTTTAGATCCTGCCACTTCACGTTTAAATGAATCTATCTACGCATTTTTTCCAAGAACGGTTTTCGGTTCCTGGATGTCGGCATGGCATCTGGAAGCACATCGTCTGAAAAAGATGAAACAAAATTTCTGGAATCCGCTGCACAATGAAATGCTGCGTTTTCAGATTATACAGGTATTATTCGTGGCAGCAATTTATGCTGTGTTTGGTTGGGTAGGCACTGTAGGTTTTATTGCATCTGCTACCATCGGTTTTTTATTGCTGGAAATTGTAAATTATATCGAGCATTACGGATTGATGAGAAAACAATTGGAAAACGGTTCTTATGAGAAAGTAAAACCACATCATTCCTGGAATTCAGGCCACGAGTTGGGCAGAATATTTTTGTTTGAACTGACACGTCATAGCGACCATCATTTTAATCCGAGCAGGAAATACCAGATTTTAAGACACTTCGAAAATGCGCCGCAAATGCCGACGGGTTATCTGGCTATGATTCCGCTCGCATTGGTGCCGCCTTTATGGTTTAAAGTTATGAATCCTTTGGTAGAAAAACACAATGCGACCGTGACCGATGAGTATGTAAAAGCACTGGAAACACCGGTAGAAGTAGAATAAAGAGAAAAAATACAGATATAGCGGATTTTGAATAACTCAAAATCCGCTTTTTTTATTGACATTAACTATGTTCTTGTAATCTAATTGCATTCTTTTTTAATTGATTTTAAGTAAAATTAAATTTATTTTAATGGTTTATTTTTTATGACAAAGAAGATAATTTGTACCGGATTAATAAAGATTTTAGCAGCATCTTTATTTTAAATTATCCGGCATGAAAAAAATATTATTGACGATTACTTTTGCTACAACTTTCTTAATCAACAATTTCGCCACAGATAAGTGGATGTCATTTTACGGTAATAAAGTAAATACTATCGCCGAACATGGTAATTTTCTTTGGCTTGGAAATAATAAACTCTTAATCAGGTTTAATAAACTGACAAAAGAAAAAGATATTTATGATTTAGGTAAATTAAATATTACCGCAAATAACATCACAAAGATAGCCATTGATAAAAATGGTGATAAGTGGATTGGAACAGATGGAAGTGGCATCATAAAATACAATGGCATTAGTTACGTAAAATATGATAATACCAACACCCAATTACCAAGTAATATTATTCATAATATCGTGTTTTCCAACGACACCATTTTTGTAGGAACAGATAATGGATTATACATCCGGTTTAATTCTACAGAACTGATTTTCAATACATCTAATACGCCATTTTCGGATAATATAATTAAGAACATTGCGATTGATAAATACAACAATAAATGGATTTGTACGGGGTTCGGCACCTATGTTTTTAACAATCAAAACTGGATAACAAAATCAATAATGAATAACCTTTATTTCGGTTCAGCTCAGGCAATTGCATTCGAAGCTGATACCGCCTGGCTGGCAACTTCAGATGAAGAAAATTCATTGATTAAAAAATTCTCGTTACACAACCTGAATGAAGATTATATAGACAGTATTCAAATCAATAATCGGCTCAATACAACAGATTATATTTTTACAAACCACATAGTAGTAAATAGTAAACATGAAAAGATAATGACCACTGATAGGGGAGATATTTATTTGTGCGAAGGAAAAAATATCAGATTATTGCATAAAAATATATCCGGGTTATATACCCCTCCTGTGAATGATATGATACAAACGGAAGATTCAACAATTTGGATAGGTGCCAATGTGTTATACCGTTTAGATGGAAAAGTTCTCCATCGGTATAATGCAACCAATTCTTCCTTATACAGCGCTTATTATGAAGGTGGAGATTATGATTTAACTCCTATTGAAGAAATTGCAATTGATAAAACAGGCACCCTTTGGTTTGGAACGGCGCTTGGAGGGATTTCAAGATTTAACGGGAAAGAATGGGGTACTTATACGAACAATGAAACAGGATTTGGATTAACCAATCAATGGTGTAATACTATTGGCTTTTCAGAAGATAATAAATTATGGGCAGGCGTAGAGTATTCAAATAATGAATTGGTTAGTTTTGAGAATAATCAATGGACAAGAGGGTATAATAAATACAGTAACATGGAGATGCAGACAGATAGTGCCGGTAAATTATACCTTGCGAAGCAATGGGATACCTTAGGTTTGTTTTTCTATCAAAATAATCAATGGAATAAATACACTAACTATGAATATCCTTCCGGCGCGGTACTTACCGATAACATACAGCAAATTTGCCTGGATTTTAAACCGAATGATTCTACAATATGGATAGGAGCCGGCTATTTATATGGAAATGAAACGGGTATGGGTTTAATAAAATTAAACAACCATCATTCACAGATATATCATGCTTCCAATTCTCCTTTACCAAGTGATGACATATATGATATTACAAAAGATAAATCCGGTGCGATTTGGATTGTGACTCGGAGTGGTCTTGCAAAATTTGACGGAACTAACTGGACTATTTTTAATAGCCATAATTCTCCATTGCCAGATAGAACGACATCCAATGGTATTGTGCTACAGACAGTCGTTGCAGACAATAATAACAATATATGGGTTGGTACAACTGATTTCGGATTGATGAAATACAGCGGTGGAATCTGGACGGTGTTTAACATGGCTAATTCTCCTTTGCAAAGCAACAACATAAGGAAAATTAAAATAGACAAGTTCAATAATTTATGGCTGGGAACGCGAAAAGGATTAGATGTCTATAATGAAGCAGGAATTACAAACATATCTGCAGATACCACACAGAAAAGCAGCAATATTGGTGGTGTCGTTTTCTTAGATTATAACGGAAATGGTATCAAAAATACAAATGAGCCTTTTGTATCCAATCAGGCAGTCTGGTTATTAACGGATTCCATAAAAGCCTATTCTGATAATAATGGTCAGTTTTATTTCCAAAAATTAAATGGCAATTACGAACTGAAAATTGCTTTAGATAGCAATTATTTGCTCACTACCGATTCATTGTCATATCATATCCAGTTAAATAATGCAGACCAGACATATTATATATTTGGTATAAAACCTATACAATCTATAGATAGCATCAACATAACACTGACCGGAGCTTATCCGCGTTGTCTTTCGACCGTTCCTTTTTGGGTGAATTATACCAACAGAGGAACAAATATTCAAAATGGTTTTGTTGCTCTGGCAATCGACAGTTCCTGCCATTTTGTAAACAGTTATCCCATACCTCAAAGCATTAAAAGTGATTCTGTATTCTGGGCTGTACAAGATTTGCTGCCTTATGCCAATCAGCAAATAACACTATTTGTCGATATCCCGGCACAATATTCATTTAGTGATACCATTGCGCAAAATGATACCATCAGATTTTCGGCATCTTTTATATCACCCGTGAGAAATTACACAGATAGTTTGCTTGATATAATTCGTTGCTCATTTGATCCTAATGATAAATTGGTAAATCCAGTGGGGCCGCATAATGATAGTTTGTCTTTACTTTCCAATCCATTAGAATATACCATTAGGTTCCAAAATACGGGAAACGATACCGCATTTTTAGTTACCATAAAGGATACCATAAGCCCAAATTTGAATATGAATACATTCAGAATTGTTACTTCCAGTCATAATGTAAAAACAAGCGTTTCGGGTCATATCGTTACTTTTGTTTGCGATCAGGTGAAAATTCCGGATAGTAATGTAAATGAGCCTTTAAGTCACGGATTTATTAAATATTATATCGAGCCCAACAGGAATCTGCCGCCCCAAACACTTATATCAAACAGGGCATCAATTGTCTTTGACAGAAATCCTCCGATTGTAACGAACACAGTACGAACGGTTCTGGTTACATCAATCCCGCAAAATATAATTAGCACAGTAAAGCCTGTTCGTAATCTGAGTGAAAAGATAAAGATTTATCCAAATCCCAATATTGGCATTTTTAATCTGGAATTTACTGCGAATTACACTTCGCCGCTAAGTATTACATTGTTTGATGTGACAGGGAAAATGGTTTATCAGAATCAAATGGAACATCGTCAGAAAAGCGAAATAATTATAGTTACTCAAAATTTATCTGCAGGGTTATATACTCTTATACTCAAAACGGAAAAAGAGCAGATTGTTAAAAAAATTATGATTGATAAATAATGGTTGTACGGTTAGATTTTTTTTGGCGCATCCGAAGGATGCGCCTTTTTTATAACTCCTGAACACTTAGGCACAAAATTTGTCTATCTTTGGCAAAGAAATTTTAAAAAATGAACAAGATATTTTTTACACTTTTATTTGCTACAGCTTGCCTGTTTACCGCAAATGCACAAATGCCGGCAATAGGCACCAAAGCAACTGAATTAAGTTATAAAGACCCGACAGGAAAAGAGATTTCCTTATCATCTCTAAAAGGAAATATAGTGCTTATAGACTTTTGGGCATCTTGGTGCGGACCTTGCCGCAGAAATAACCCCGGTGTTGTAGCTTTATACAATAAATATCAGGGCAAAAAATGGGTGAAAGGCGTGAAAGGATTTACAGTTTATAGTGTTTCTCTTGACCAAAACGGAGAAAACTGGAAACAGGCCATTAAACAAGACGGGCTGGTTTGGCCAAATCATGTATCGGATTTAAAAGGCTGGTCTTCTGATGGTGCAGTTAAATACGGAATCCGATCTATTCCTCAAACTGTTTTAATAGATGAAACGGGATATGTGTTGGCAATAAACCCGCCGCATAATCTGGTGGAACAATTGCTTAATAAAAAATTAAGCAGTGGTAGCACTGGCACCAAAACAAAAACAACTAAATCCAAGACGAAAACAGCCAAATAAGCTACTGTTTTAATGTCAATTTGTCGCATAAATCCTTTGGCAAACTATTTGCCTTAGGATTTCTAAAATATACATATGTCAGACGAAAAAGATACTGTTGAAAATATAGAAACAGCTGAAACACCTGTTGATGAATCACAAATTCAGTCAGAAAGTCAGACTGAAGAAAATACAACTGTCGTTGAAGACGAATTGTCCGTCTTGAAAAACGAGCTGGAAGAGCAGAAAAACAAATATTTACGTCTTTTTGCCGAATTCGATAACTTCAAAAAACGCAATGCTAAAGAACGTCTCGAGTTGTTCAAAACAGCCGGACAAGAAGTAATCCGCGAATTATTACCGGTATTAGACGATTTTCACCGCGCTGCAAAAGCATACGAAGGCGATAATAATGCAGAAAACTACGCCAGCGGATTAAAACTGATTCAGGAAAAATTCCAGAAAACCTTACAAAACAAAGGCTTAAAAGCCATTGAAAGTGTTGGAAAAGACTTTAATGTAGAACAGCACGAAGCGATTGCAGAAGTGCCGGCACCGTCTGAGGAGCTGAAAGGCAAAATAATTGATGAAGTAGAAAGCGGTTACACGCTGAATGACACCATTATCAGATATGCAAAAGTAGTAGTGGGTAAATAAACAATTAGAGAATTATTGAATCCTGGAATTAAGTGATATTCAACAACTCAATAATTCAACAATCCAACAATTTTTAAAAATGGCAAAAAGAGATTATTACGAAATATTGGGCGTAACCAAAAGTGCAAGCGGTGATGAAATAAAAAAGGCATATCGCAAACTGGCTCTGCAATTCCATCCGGACAGAAACCCGGGAGATAAAGCAGCAGAAGAGAAATTTAAGGAAGCGGCAGAAGCCTATGATATATTAAGTAATGATGAAAAACGTGCACGTTACGACCGTTTCGGTCACCAGGGCGCGGCCGGCGGTTTCGGCGGCGGCGGACAAGGCGGCATGAATATGGATGATATTTTCTCTCAGTTCGGCGATATTTTTGGCGGTGGCGGAGATGGTAATCCGTTTGAGTCCTTCTTTGGCGGCGGCGGCGGAAGACGCAGAGAAAAAGGCAGAGGACAAAGAGGAAGCAACTTGCGTGTAAAGGTGAAAATGGATCTGGAAGAGATTGCCAACGGCGCACAAAAGAAAATAAAAGTAAAAAAACATATTACCTGTGATGTGTGTTCCGGAATCGGCGCGAAAGACAGTTCTTCTTACCAGACCTGTAATACCTGCAACGGAAGCGGTGTGGTAAGAAAAGTAACCCAAACGTTCTTAGGGCAAATGGCAACTACCGGCACTTGTCCAACCTGCGAAGGGGAAGGTAAAATCATCACCAATAAGTGTACAAAATGCCGTGGCGAAGGAAGAGTGTATGGCGAAGAAATTGTGAGTATCGATATTCCGGCAGGTGTCAGCGAAGGCATACAGTTGTCCATGAATGGCAAAGGTAATGCCGGTGTGCGTGGCGGTTATCCCGGAGATTTATTAATCAATATCGAAGAAACGCCGCATCCGGAACTGAAAAGAGAAGATACCAACGTAGTATATCATTTATACCTCAACTTTGCGGAAGTGGCTTTAGGCACACAAGTGGAAGTCCCGACCATCGGAGGCAGCGCGAAAATTAAAATTCCGAAAGGCACCCAAAGCGGCAAGCTATTCCGCCTGCAGGGCAAAGGCATTCCAAGTTTGAATGGATACGGAAAAGGCGACCAGATTGTAGAAGTTCAAGTGTTTACTCCACAGGATTTAACGCACGAAGAAACCGAATTACTGGAGAAATTAAAAAACTCTAAAAACTTCAGTCCGGCAGCACAAAAAGAAAAAAACAAAGGATTCTTCGATAAGTTTTTCCATTAACGGAACTTTACAGGTAAGGCTGAATTTTTATATAATATTATGGATGCTGAAACGAGTTCAGCATGACGTACGTAGAGTTCAATATTCAACGAATATCTTAGAACAGATAACCTTTATTTGTTTCAGGGAGTTTGCGCCGTCACACGCATCGCGTCATCCTGAACTTGTTTCAGGATCTAAATTACTTTTCAGCGTGTAATAATAAGTACACTTATACTACTTATATTTGCAGCTGAACTACATCTAAATTACCGGTTTTGTTCTTACTCGACGTACAACATATCTCCAAATCCTTTCAGAATAATCTGGCTTTACAGGATGTCAGTTTATCATTAGAAAAAAATAAAATCTACGGATTGCTTGGACCCAATGGAGCGGGGAAAACCACCTTGATAAGAAATATCACTCAAATATTTTTCCCGGATGCCGGCCAGATTTTTTTCAACGGAGAAAAACTATCGGAAAAACATCAGAATCAGATTGGCTACATGCCCGAAGAACGCGGTTTGTACAAAAAAATGAAAGTCGGCGAACAGCTGCTCTATTTTGCACAACTGAGAGATTTCTCTAAAGCAGAATCGGAACAGAAAATCAATTACTGGCTGAAGAAACTCGATATAGAATCGTGGAGGAATAAAACCATCGAAGAACTTTCTAAAGGCATGCAGCAAAAAATTCAGTTTGTGGCCACCATCCTGCATGAACCCACTTTGCTGATTTTAGATGAACCCTTTTCCGGATTAGATCCGATTAATGCGGAACTGATTAAGAACGAAATTTTTGAACTGCATCAGAAAGGAACTACCATTATTTTTTCTACGCACCGCATGGAAAATGTGGAGGAAATCTGCGAAGATATTTTTCTGATTAATAAAGGAAAAATTATACTGGACGGAAATGTGCAAGCCATAAAACATCAATTCAAAAAGCAGTTGATAAAAGTAGATACAAACAGTACAGTTTTGCTGAATGATAGCATTCTGTCGCAAACAGACATTACAGAACAGGCTGATACACATTTGATTTTTAAATTAAAAGAAAACCAGAAAGCAAATGATATCCTGAAAGTCTTGCTGCAAAACAACATTGAGATTTCAGGTATGACGGAAATTCTGCCCACTATTAATGAAATTTTTATTCAATCCGTAAATAATAATTCATAACAACTTGAAAAAGGTCTGGTACATCATACAACGCGAATACATTACACGAGTAAGGAAGAAATCCTTTATTCTGCTCACGCTGTTATTGCCGGTGTTAATAGGTTTTACAACCGTTGCATTAGTGGAAATTGCCACCAACGCTCAGGAAAAACTCAGCATTGCGGTAAAAGATGAAAGTGGTTTGTTTGAAGACAAATTCCGCGGCATGGATTTGGGAGATAATTTGCGTTTTAAATATCTGACCAACAATCCGCAGTCGATAGATTCATTGAAAAACATCTATCAGAATATAGACTGTGACGGCATTTTATATATTCCGAAAATTGAACTGGAAAAACCTTTAGGCATCGCTTATTATTCAGATAATGAACTGGGCATTACCACAGAAGCACACATCCGAAAAAATCTTACGGAAGAAATTCGCAACAGAGCATTGCTGCAACGTAATTACAATGTGGATACGATTGCCCTGTTTGATAAAGAAGTTTCCATTGAGAAAATCATTAATAATGAAAAGAAAAACGGAAGCTCCGAAGTAGCCGGTATTTTTGGATATGCCTGCGGTTTCATGATTTATATTTTTCTGATTGTATACGGTGCCATGGTGATGCGCAGTGTCACCGAGGAAAAAACAAACCGTATTGTTGAAGTATTAGTCACCAGTGTAAAGCCTTTTCAGCTGATGATTGGAAAAATCATCGGTATCGGTGCCGTCGGACTTACACAATTTTTTCTGTGGGCAATTCTGACCTTTGGAATCAATATGCTGCTGCCGATGTTTTTGGGGGATAAGATGCTGGCCATGCAAAGCATGCAGCAAAGCCAGTTAGCCAATACCTCCGAGAGTACACAGCTCTTGATGAATATATCCAATGCCTTTAACGATTTGGCAGTAGGACGCATGCTGTTCAGCTTTGTGTTTTATTTTATATTCGGGTATTTGTTTTACGCGTCGCAGTTTGCCGCTATTGGCGCGGCTATGACAGACGACAGCGATGCACAGTCGTTTACCTTTCCGGTTACCATTCCGATTATCATTTCCATGATACTCATGTCGGCAACCTTATCACAGCCCTTTTCTTCTGCGGCTTTCTGGGGTTCCATGCTGCCCTTTTCTTCACCCATTATTATGATTACGCGCATACCGTTTCAGGTGCCGTGGTGGGAGCAACTGCTGTCCATGTTTATCCTGTTTATTTGCTCGATGGGCATGGTGTACGTAGCGGCAAAAATCTACCGCGTAGGTATTTTGATACAAGGCAAAAAAATCACCTTCAAGGAAATCGGTAAGTGGATTTTTTATTAAGAGTGTCAGAATAACCAGTCGAAGTCCAACTGAGCTTGTCGAAGTCAAACTGAGCTTGTCGAAGTCAAACGGAGCTTGCCGAAGTCAAACTGAGTTTGCCGAAGTCAAACTGAGCTTGTCGAAGTTTTTCTCCACATCCATGCATTTCTCCAACAATTTTGATTCCTTTGCAGTATGTCTCTGTTTATCACTTCTCTTAATTCCGGCAGTAATGGCAATTGCTACTATGTAGGAAATGAACATGATGCGATACTCGTGGATGCGGGTATTTCCTGCCGCGAAATAGAGAGACGGATGGCCAGACTGGATTTGTCCATGAGCAGCGTAAAAGCACTGTTTATTTCACACGAACACACCGACCATATCAGCGGAGCAGCCGTACTTTCCAGAAAATACAGGCTGCCGGTATACATTACCCCTTCTACCATCCGGCAGGCAAAAATTCATATTGAAAAGAGTTTACAGCAAACATTCATAGCAGATGAAGCGATTCAGATCGGCAGCCTCTCCGTGACGCCATTTGTAAAACACCACGATGCTATTGATCCCTTTAGTTTTATGATAAGCTACAACGATATTAAAGTAGGTGTGATTACAGATATTGGCAAGGTGTGTGAGCGCGTCATCCATTATTTCCGGCAATGCCACGCCTGTTTTTTAGAAACGAATTACGATGAAAAGATGCTCGACGAGGGAGGCTATCCGATATTTCTGAAGCAACGCATACGAGGCGGCAAAGGTCATATTTCCAACGCACAGGCTTTGGAACTTTTCCTGCAGCACAAGCCTGCTTTTATGAGTCACTTGCTCTTATCGCATTTGTCTAAACATAATAATTGTCCGGAGCTTGTGCTGGAACTATTTAAGAAACACGCAGAAAATGTGAAGGTGGTAGTGGCATCGCGCTATCAGGAAACGGAAGTATATACTATCACAAAAGAAATCAATATAGCTCCTGAAATACCAAGGCTTTCTCTGAGAGAAGAAAATATACAGATGACCTTATTTGGTTAGATAAGCAATTCGTTCTGTTTACACGTCATTGCGTTCCGAATTTTCGGAAGTAATGCAATAGAGCGCGGCAATCTGTTCGATTAATAATTAGAGAGATTTAGACCGGACTTTTTTTATATTTACCATGTGCTAAAGAAATCTGTTTCACTCGCTGCAAAATTGTATTACCGTCTTAAAAATGGTTTCAATAATGCTGGAGTCTCTTTTTTAGAAAGCAAAGCAGTTAAAAAAATCGCTGCAAAATATCCAAAAATATATACTCTTCTGTTGCATCGTTTTTTGCTCGATGAATTTATCCAGTTGCCTCTAACGCTGTTGCTGCTTTCCTTTATTGCCAATTTGTTGTTGCTCGATGAAATTGTAGATGCCTTTATTCATAACTCTTTTATTGTGACGATTGATCAGTCGTTTGCGCAACTGATGTACAGCATGCGCGTAGAATGGATTGCCAAAGCATTTTACTATTTCACGATGTTCGGTTCGTTCTGGGGCGTGGTGAGCATTGCCATCATCAGCACGGTACTTTTTATTATTACCAAACATAAGACCTACTTGCTGCCCGTTTGGATTGCACTGCTGGGAACGCAGTTTACTGTACAAATGAGCAAGCATTATTTTCACCGCATACGTCCGGTAGATTTTTCGTACTACCCCGAAACCTCCTTCTCTTTTCCGAGCGGACATGCTACGGTATCGGTAGCTTTTTACGGCGTGCTTTTTTATGCCATTATCCGTTCCCGGAAAAGATATGCATCCAAATTCAGATGGATGATGGCCGCTATCGTGTTTATTGGATTACTGGGTTTCAGCCGTTTGTATTTGTGTGTGCATTATGTAAGTGATGTAATGGCCGGTTATTCGCTTGGCTTGCTATGGATGCTGCTGGCGATTAGTATGCGGGAATGGGTAATACACCGGGAAAAGAAAAAATTAAATGGGTATCAGCTAAAAAATGAAAACAGGCGCTGAGTCCTGTTTTCATTTCTGCCTTTTTTAATTAATTCGCTCGAAGGTAGCCGAAACCTGATCTCTGTTTACGACATCAAAGAATATCATGCGGCTGCCGTCTTCTGAAATCTGAAATATAAATTCTACATCCGCAATGTTGTTGATATGGAGAACGTTTTGGGAAATATCCCAGGTAAAAGGAGCGGTGGATACCGTTACGGAATTTCCGATACTGGTAGTGGTGATTTTCACATTTCCGGATCCGTGCAGTTCGTCGGCGCCTTTTATAAACTCACGTTCCGTGGTTCTGTTGCCGTTTACGGCTCTCCATTTCCCGATGATGGTATTGTTTACGGGAGCAATGCTTTCTGTTGCTTCTTTTTTGCAAGATTGTAAACCGAAGGAAGAAAGTACGACAACGATGCTTAATGCGATTTTGATGATAGATGATTTCATGACTTGTATTTTTTGTTGTTATTGAATGATGTAAAATTCAGCAATAACACAGGGTAATACCTCAGGGTAAAATGCAATAAAAAAACTTCAGGGAAAACCACCGGGTGATATAAAGATTAAAAACCCAACTCTTTCATCTTCAGTTCCCGGTTCCATAAATTGAAAATATGATTGTATGTTTGGTTTGTTATGGATGCCTGCAGTTTGTATGCAGAGTGTGTGGTGTATTGATAGAGAGAAAAAATTATGAAGAAAGTAAATGTTTACTATTCTAATCCTCTGATTTAAATATGTAAATGTGTGGTAGATTCATACGATGGTTTTCCTGTCTTGAATGATATTTTACCATTAACAATTATTTTTTCGATAATTATCAATATAAAGAGTGTATGAAATAATTAAAAATTATTTATATTTGGATAAACACTAGAACAAAGTATGTAGTTTTTATTTTATGGCAAAGAATAACGTACATTCTGCAGACGGATCATTCTTGGGATTTTTATTCCAAATTGAAAGAGTTATGCTGTGGCTTAGTGAAGGTGGTGAAAGAAAAATTGTTGGAATTGAAACTGATGATGATATTGTAGTTCAAATACAAAGTGGAGTTGATATTGATATAATATATGAACAAGCAAAAAATGCACAAGGTGGCAATATACCTTTTTCAGATCAAAGTGAAGATTTATGGAAAACATTGAGCATTTGGGTTAAAGCAGTTGAAGAAGATAGGATTAATATAAATAATGCTATATTCTCTGCAATTACTAATAAAAAGCTTCCTGCAAGCAGATTGTTATTAAAACTGTCAAAAGCCAAGAAAGAAAATAATGCGGAGATGCTTAAAGTTATAAAAGAATTGAAGGGAACGGCACTCAAGCTAAGTAAAGACAATAAAAAATATGGTTCTGTAATAACTAATTGTGAAGAACAAACATTAATAAACATAGTTGATAAAATAGTTGTTCTTGATGGCAGTTTTCATCACGACCATAATGCTTTTAAAAAGCAATTAAAAGCAAATTTGAGTATTGGTGATAAGTTGCCTTTTGATCATATTTATAATGGACTATTTGGTTCAGTTATAAGCAAAATAATAAACTGCTGGAGGAATCGTGAAGAAGCATGGATTAATGTTGAATCCTTTAATAATTTATATAATGAACTTGTAGCAGAGTTTTTGAAAAAATCTTTTGTAGAACAAGCAACATCATTTATACCAGTTAAAAAAAGCGAAATAGAACAGAATCGTAAAAGTTTATATGTAGAGCAATTAAATTCTATTAATTGCAATGAACAAGAAATATTAGAGGCTATACATGATTATTTAAGATGTCAATCTGAAAAAAGTCGATATGCAAAAGAATTTGAAGTTCCTGAATCTAAGTTTTTAGAATATTATGATGACTTAACTCAACATTGGAAAAATATTTCACGACCAAGATTTAGAATTA
The DNA here is from genome assembly GCA_020848255.1 of Chitinophagales bacterium. Taxonomy (GTDB): domain Bacteria; phylum Bacteroidota; class Bacteroidia; order Chitinophagales; family JADIYW01; genus JADJSS01. The sequence continues at coordinate 8,936 of JADLAJ010000307.1, read as the reverse complement.
ATCCTCAAGGGTTATCCCCAGAAGACATTGGATATCAAGTGTATAATGAAACCACACTGTATAAAGGAAAATTAAATAACCAAGAGCCAAAACAAGGATATACATATAAGGGTGCTTATCATTATTTAGCAAATATGCCTGAAATTGGCTGGCATCCAACATGGGAAACTAAATTTAAAAAAACTAACAATGCGTCAAAAGATAAGTGATTATAGCATATTCCAAAATCATGTTTTAGGGGCACATGCATTATGGGAATTTTCAAAACAATATCAAGAATATCAAGAATATAATGAACCACCAATATTATTACTAACACTACCTGTATTGCCAATTGTATTTAATATGCGAGCTACAAATTGTATTAGAAGTAAGAGTTTTAAAGAGGGTAGTTTATTAAAGGTAATTACCGAGAATAAAGATATTTATGCTGGATTACAGGAACGAATGGAAGGAAGTATAGATATGACTTTCAAATCTATTCATATAGCAGTAGCTTCAGGGCTTTTGATTTATGATAAAACAACTACTCAATTAATACCCAATAGAAAGTCAGAATTAATACTAAAACAGAGTTTAGATTATACTAATATTTTATCGGCTTCAAGAAGAATTGGTGCGTGGTTTGCACAATTAAATATCCAGGAGATAACAGATTATTTTAATATACAATACTAATATGGAATTTAGAATAAAATCGATAATACTTTGGCCTAAAGAGGAATCAAAAACTATTCGAAAAATAGATTTTGAATTAGATAAAGTTAATATTATTACTGGTGGTAGTGAAAAAGGTAAATCTACTATTATTTCGATTATTGATTACTGTTTAGGCAGCAGTTATTGTAAAATTCCTACAAGAACAATTAGGTATCATACACAATGGTTTGGGATATTAATTTCATTGAAAGATGGTGATGAAATGTTATTAGCAAGACAAGAACCTGGTATGGATAAAATGTCAGGTGATATGTATATAAAAATTGGCAAAAAAATAATTATTCCTAAAAAAGTTAATACTAACTGTAACTATGATGATGTCAAACATAGATTAAATGATTTAGCAGAACTACCATATATCGATTTTGAAAAAAATGATATAAATTCTGGGTTTCAAACTAGACCAAGTTTTAGAGATATGGTGTCATTTGTATTTCAACCTCAATATATTGTTGCTAACCAATCATCTTTATATTATAAATCCGATTCTTCAAAACACAGAGAAAAATTAAAAACAATTTTTCCATATGTATTAAAAGCGGTTGATAACGAGTATTTAGAATTAAAAGAGGAACTTCGTAATAAAGAAAGAGAATTATTGATACTTCAAAAAGAATTAGAAAAAAGAATCAAAATTTCTGAAAAATGGTTAGGTGAAATTAGAGCAAATTATAATAGAGCTAAAGAATATGGACTGCTGAATAATGCACCTCCTTTTGATGAATATTGGAAACCTGAAGAATATATATCTTATTTAAGAGGAATATCAAATAATATTCCTAATGATGGAATTCCGCTTATTCCTATCGGAGCTACAACTCAGACAACAGAAAGAATTTCAGTATTGCAAGAACAAGAAATACAAGTTGCATTTGATATTCAAAATTTAAGAAATAGACAAGAATTAATTAAAAAAATTGATTCCAGTAATCAAGAATATAGAAAATCTCTTTTGTCAGAGCATTCTAGGCTTTCAAGTGTTAATTGGTTTAATGATAAATTAGAAAATACTACAGTATGTCCTTTTTGTAATTCAGAAACATCTAATGTTAAAGAGTATGTTCAAAATCTTATACAGGTTAATAATGAAATTTTAGAAAAGGGTTATAAGAATAATGATCAACATACTGTACTAAATGAAGAGTTAAAAAGATTAATTAATGAGTTAAATGATAAGGAGAAAGGTATAAATATAATAAGAGATGAATTAAAAAGGCTGCAAAAATCTGACAATGATGGAGATAAAAGAATACAAACAATAAATTCTATTTATAAGTTTATAGGGCAGTTAGAAACTGAACTTAAAAATTATGATGCACAATTAGATAATAGTGATTTAATTGATTCAATAAATTTAAATTCAGATAGGATTGAAGAAATTAATGAGAAGATAAAACAAGACATCGTGAATAATAAGATTCAAAATGCCAAAATAAAAATAACTAATATATTGAAATTTTACGCTAAAATTTTCAACGCTGCTAATTATGACGAACGAATAGAATTAAATATCAAAGATTTAACTTTAAATTTTATACCTGAAACTGGTCGATATGAAGCATTATATGAAATTGGTAGTGCTTCAAATTATATGGCATATCATCTTTCTACAATGTTAGCGCTTCATGAATTTTTTTTAAAACAAAAAAGTCATCCTGTACCTAATTTTATAATATTTGATCAACCAAGCCAAGCATATTTTCCTGATACTGATAAAGAAAAGGTTTCAGATAAAGATGAAGATGTTGATAGAGTGAAGAAAATATTTAAAGCATTGGAAAGTGCAATTATTAGGACTAAAGGGAATTTACAAGTGATTGTTCTAGAACATGTTGGAGATTATGCTTGGAAAGATTATGAAAATATGCATTTAGTTAAAAGATGGCGTGAAGATGAAGAAGACAATGCGCTTATTCCAAGAGATTGGTTAACTTAAGTTCCTTTAGTAAATTATGAAAAATAGGAATTGAAAATAATAATTTATTAGTAGTTATTCAAAAGTTATTTCCTACAACCCCAACTCCCTCATCTTCAATTCCCAGTTCCAGGCGCTCAACATAGCGTCTTCTAAGCTGTACTGGCATTTCCAGCCTAAGCGTACTTCGGCTTTGGTATTGTCGGCATATACCGCCACCACATCGCCCGCACGGCGCGGCCCAATGGTGTAATTCAATTTTTGTCCGCTCACTTTCTCAAAGGCTTCAATTACTTCCAGCACGGAAACCCCCATGCCGGTACCTAAATTGAACACTTCGATGTTGCTTTCATTTTCCTTATGCAGCAAATGTTGTAAGGCTAATGTATGCGCATGTGCAATATCGCATACATGTATGTAATCGCGGATGCAGCTGCCGTCGCGCGTTTCGTAATCATCGCCGAAGACAGTCAGCTGTTGCATTTTTCCAATAGCTGTTTGCGTAATATAGGGAACTAAGTTATTTGGTTTGTCTATCGGTATTTCGCCGATAAACGAAGAGGGGTGTGCGCCAATCGGATTGAAATAGCGCAGTAAAATATGTTGCGACGAATGTACTTTTGAAAAATTGCGGATAATATCTTCCCCGATTTGTTTAGTATGCGCATAAGGACTTTCCGCTTTTTGCATCAGGGTGTGTTCTGTAACAGGAAGCTCATCAGCATTTCCGTATACCGAACAAGAAGACGAAAAAACAAAATTCGGAATATCAAATTCTTTAACAGCGGCTAAAATATTCAGCAAGGAGTCTACATTGTTGTGGTAATAGAGCAAGGGTTGTTCCACCGATTCACCGACAGATTTTAATGCGGCAAAATGTATGATACCAACAGCATCTTTGTGTCCGGATATTACATCAAAGGTGGCGTCCTTATTACACAAATCAATGTAATGAAAAACAGGTTTTGTGCCGGTGATTTTTTCTATTCCGCTAAGTGCATATTCTTTTGAGCGCATTAAATTATCAATACAGACGACTTCAAATCCGTTTTGCATCAGATCCACAATCGTATGTGAACCGATATAACCTGTGCCGCCTGTAACGATTACTTTCATGTATTAATTATTGAATTGTTGAGTTGTAGAGTTACAGAATGATTGTTTTAGTGTCATGTCAATCTAACTACTAATTACTCATTGCTATTTTAAGATGTCTAATAAATATTGTCCGTAGCCGCTCTTTAATAATGGCTGTGCAATATCCCGCAATTGCTGTTCTGTGATAAATCCTTTTCTGTAGGCCACTTCTTCAATGCAACCTACTTTTAATCCTTGTCGCTGTTCTATTACCTGTACAAATTGCGATGCCTGCATCAATGAATCAAACGTACCGGTGTCTAACCAGGCAGTACCTCTGTCTAAAATACCAACTTTTAATTTGCCGCGTTCTAAATAGATTTTATTGACATCCGTAATTTCGTATTCACCACGCGGACTTGGTTTCAGTTCTTCTGCAATTTTTATCACTTCATTATCATAAAAATATAAACCCGGTACCGCGTAATTTGATTTTGGAACAGCTGGTTTTTCTTCAATAGAAACTGCATTAAAATCAGCATCAAACTCAACTACTCCGTAGCTTTTAGGGTCAGAAACATGATAGGCATAGATAACACCTCCGTCAGGGTCATTATTTTTTGTCAGCAAATCCATTAAACCAGAGCCATAAAAAATATTGTCGCCTAAAATCAGCGCTACTTTGTCGTTCCCGATAAATTCTTTACCAATAACAAAAGCCTGTGCCAATCCATTCGGTACTTCCTGAATGGCATATTGGAAATTACAACCATAAATTTTTCCATCACCCAAGAGCCTCTGGAAATTTGGCATATCATGCGGAGTAGATATAATAAGTATTTCATTGATTCCTGCCTGCATCAGCACCGACAATGGATAATATATCATCGGTTTATCATAGATTGGCATAATCTGCTTGCTGATGGCATAGGTAATAGGATAAAGACGTGTGCCGGAGCCGCCGGCTAGAATAATTCCCTTCATGCAGTTGTTATTTGTTTAAAATAGTGATTGTTAATAATAAAACGTAAAAATACATACTAAAACACGATAAAATTAATATGTTTGTCGAGAAAATTGGTAGATTGAAAAAATTATGTTAATTTAGCGTTAACACAATAAATATCCTATAACAAATGGCTGAAAAAATTTTTAAAATCCTGGTAGTCGATGACGAACCGGATATTCTTGAATTCCTGAGTTACAACTTAGAAAAAGAAGGATTTTTAGTAGAAACTGCTGAAAATGGTAAACAGGCTTTGGAAAAAGCAAAGAAAAACCAACCTGATATTGTTTTATTAGATGTAATGATGCCTGAAATGGATGGTATCGAAGCTTGCAGAACGATGCGTGAAATGCCTCAGTTTGAGCATACGATAATTGCATTTTTAACTGCAAGAACAGAAGATTACTCTCAGATAGCTGGCTTTGAAACAGGTGCGGATGATTATATCAGCAAACCTATCAAACCAAGAGTATTGGTTAGCCGTTTAAAAGCATTATTGAGAAGATACGAAGCGAAAGAATCAAAATCTACCTTCTTAGATGTAGGAAATATTCAAATCGACAGAGAGCGTTACCTGATTATCTTCAATGGTAAAGAAATGGCCGTTCCACGCAAAGAGTTTGAATTATTGTATTTACTGGCTTCCAAACCGGGTAAAGTGTTCAAACGTGATGAAATCTTAAATGAAATCTGGGGTCGCGATATTATTGTCGGAGACAGAACGATTGACGTACACATCCGTAAATTACGTGAAAAATTAGGCGAAGATTTAATCAAAACAGTAAAAGGTATCGGATACAAATTTGAAGAACAGTAACGCATAATTTTAAACACATAGACATATAGCAAAGTCTATGTAAATTCATAGAATTCTATGCCTTGCTTTAAAGAAAATCAGAGAAAAGAAATAAATTTCTTTTACACTATGTCACTATGTGTTTTAATTTTAAATAGTAGAAAATGAGAAGAACCACTTCTCCCAATATAATATCCTTATACGCAAGCATGGCAGTAGCAATTTTTTCTACTGCCATCTTTTTGTTAATTAATATCCTCTTTCATCTTCCCACCACGCCCAAAGAATATCTGATTTATACGCTGATTATTTTTATCATCACGTTTATTTTCTTCAAATTTATTTTAGTTCGTTTTATTTACAGCAAAATAAAAATCATTTACAAAACGATTGGCAAGCCTTTGAAATTTCAGAATGAAGTGAAGGAGGGCAGCACCAATGTTTTAAAAACGGTAGAGCGCGATGTGGCGGAGTGGGCCATCAATAAAAACAAACAGATTCGCGAGTTGCGCAAGATGGAACAATACCGCAAGGAGTTTGTCGGCAATGTTTCGCACGAACTGAAAACACCGATTTTTAATGCGCAGGGTTATATAGAAACCGTGCTGGACAGTGATTTGGATGACCCTGAATTTATTAAACAATACCTCGAGAAAGCAAACAGCAATATTGAACGACTGGAAAACATTGTAACGGATCTACTCGAAATTTCCAAGTTTGAAACGGGACGTATTGAACTACATAAAGAAGCGTTTGATCTGGTAAAAATCATCAAGAAAGTCTTTTTTCAGTATCAGCATATTGCCCAGCAGCAGCGGGTGAAGATGACGGTACACAGCGAAGAGAATACGGTGTTTGTATTTGCAGACCCGAAGCGAATTACGCAGGTGCTGGAAAATCTGATTTCCAATTCCATTAAATACGGAAGGGAAGACGGCAACACGGATATTTATTTTCACGACCTGGATGATCAGTTTTTAGTGGAGATTGCAGATGACGGCCCCGGCATTTCAGCCGAGCATTTGCCGCGTTTGTTTGAACGTTTTTACAGAGCAGACAAAAGCAGAAACCGCAAAATAAACGGCACCGGATTAGGCTTGTCTATCGTAAAAAATATTATTGAAGCCCACGAGCAAACGATTAACGTAAGAAGTGAATTAGGAAAAGGTACTACGTTTAGTTTTACGCTGCAGAAGTATATTCCGGAGTAATTTTAATACTCACAATACCTCATCACTTTAGTTTTATATAGCACTTTGCCGGAACTGTTTTTCACCAGTAAAAAATTTACACCCATCGTAAAATCAGTCACATTCAGATAAATGACGTTTTGCGAAGTCTTGTATTCCGTTTTTTGTCTGGAAATTATTTTTCCCGATTCATCGATTACTTCCAGATATAAGGTTTCATCCTGCGGGTGACGGATATTTAATTTCGGCTGCAACAAACAGGATACCGGATTCGGTGTCAGACTGATAAAATCATTTCCAATTTTAATACTGTCTTTTTTACACCAGTAGAATGTTTCAAAATTAGCGCAATCGCCGAGCGGAACAGAAGCTATAGAGTCGCTGGCGATATGTGTGCCATAAATATGCGTGCTTTGAGTAATTTCTTTAATGAAATCAGCAGATTTATCAATGACATACTGAATGGCTTCCGCATCGCCGCCTTCAGGATAAGTAACAGAATTAAATCCGTGATTGAATCTACAGAAAACATGTAAACTGTAGGGACTGTTATACTGCTCCATGATTTTTGTAAAAATACCGGGGCCGTAAGAACGAATCGTATTACTGCAGTTGCCCAGCCAGCCGTTGTAAAAATCTACTGCTCCGTCACAGGAATTATTGAAGAGTAAGGTTGGATAACTTTTTACGATGGATGCATCTTTTTTATAAAAACCACCTACCACACTAATGATACCTGCCACATCCGCCGAATTTCTTAAATTATTACTCTGGAAATCAAGACTGCCTAAGCGGGTAATTCTGTCTGCATCAACAGCTGCATCGTTGAGATATAACTGATGCAAGACTAAAAAACCTCCGGAACTGATGCCGAACAAAAATATCTTGTTAGAGTCAATGCCCAGCGCATTCGCATTGGCTTTGCAATAGCGAATCAATGCTCTTTCATCCTGATAGGCGCGGTGTGCGGCATCTTCAAATTTTTCAGGAGTCACACTTTCGCACAAGGATTTTGTAGAAGATTCGTACCAACCCTGTCTGAAATCCGGCACCACCGCACTGATGTTAGCCGTTGCAAAATTTTCTGCAAAGTATTTCATCACCGCCAGATTTTTATCACCGGAAGCATAGCCCCCGCCATGATACAAAATGATTAAGGGAAGCTTTACAGAGAATAAATTCGGTTTGTATAAATCCGCTTTTAAGTCAGTATTTTGCCCGGCATAGTCTTTATTGTTGCCATACGTAAAAGTGGATTTTACGCTGCTGATATCGGTTTCTCTAGCTGATTGAGCATGGGCATGAAAAGCACGGAAGGATATGCTTAACGTAATTAGGACACAAAAAATGGTTTTTCGCTTAAGCATATTTTTCAATAATTTTATCACAAGCTTTATCGAGCATATCAAAAACGGTTTGAAATCCGTTGTCATCAAAATAGGGATCCGGAACGCTGATGTTTTCATCCGGATATACTTCATCCATGATTAGTTTAATTTTGTTTTCTTCTTCTTTATCAAAAGCCCAGCGCATTAAATCTTTATGATTTGAAATATCCATAGCAAAAATCAAATCAAACTCTTCATAATCGGAACTGTGCACACTTCTTGCCCGCTGACCTGAAATATCAACGCCGTGTTTTGCCGCCACCTGAATGGAGCGTTTGTCGGGCGCAGACCCCAAATGCCATTTCCCGGTACCCGCGCTGTCAATATACCAATCTAACTTTTTCTGAGCACATTTATGTCTTAAAATTCCTTCCGCAAGCGGTGAACGGCAAATATTTCCAAGACAAACCATTAAAACCTTCATGGATAGTGTTTTTTACAAATCTTCTATAATAAAAAACAAAAATGAATGTTTTATCTTACAACGCAAAATGCAGCGGCTTATTTTTATCATATTAATTATTATTCCTCTCGGAGTATTTTCCTGTAATAAGAAAAAGTGGAAACATACCGAAAGCGGCATCCGTTACAGAATCTATACCAGCGACACTGCTAAGTTAAAACCAGTTTACGGAGATCACATCTGGATGCATTTGCGAAAGTTTTCTCCTAAACAAAAAGAGATATTTAATACCCGTGTTTTCGATACCAAGAATGGTGTGGAGATGGATTATAAAAAATCGACAAAAGAAACGGATGTGACAGAAATTTTTTCTTTGATGGGCAAGGGTGATTCTGCAATTGTCAAAATTCCAAGTACTGTTTTTGACAGTACTGGAAGCGC
>JADLAJ010000306.1 GCA_020848255.1 Chitinophagales bacterium | reverse complement strand
CAATATCTGAATTCAATGCCAAATCTTTCTGACAAGAAGTAAACATACTAAATACAACCACATAGACAATAACTGTAGCAATGATAGCCGTAATTTGTTTCAACTTTTGTTGCAGAAATTTATGTATTGGCTGATTCATTTTTTTATTTTATTTTTTCAAAACTAACCGTATATCCAATGGATGGAATCACCGGAAATAAACTCAACTGTTTATATTTTCGAAATCTGTTGCCGTCTGTATCCAGATCCGATTGTCGGTACACTGAAAATACATTCAGTCGGTTGTATACATTATAGATACTTACATTAAGTTGATGCGTAACGCGTTTTGCTTTTTTCGTGTAATTCATGCCAATATCAAGATGATGATAAGCCGGAAGCACATAATTGTTTCGTTCATTCCAGTTGGTAATCATATTCTGATTTCCAACCAACGGTGCGTTTTCTTTGTCATAATTAAATAAGGTATTATCGCTGGCATACTGTCCGTTTGGTGTAGTCATTCTCCAGCCGGTGCCGTATGTCCACGCAACAGAGAAATCAAAATGTTTTTTCAGTTTATATTGCAACACGATTGAAACATCATGCCTTCTGTCGTATTTGTAAAAAAATGGTTTTCCTTCATTCAATTCAGGATATTGTCTGGTGCTCCAGCCCAAGTTGTATTTAAACCATGCGGTAAACTGACCTTTTGTTTTTGCAAAAAATAATTCCATACCATATGCTTTACCAATACCACTGTTGAGCAATTGGTCGTCCCAGTCAATATTATCAAGAATAAAAGTAGTGCCGTATTTATATTCAGATAAATGCTGCATCGTTTTATAGTAGCCATCTATACTTGCTGTGTAGCCTTTCGGATGATCATATTGAATGCCGCCGGAATATTGCCAGGAAGTTTCCGGTTCCACTTTTGAAGTTGCCGGCACCCAAACGTCATTTTGAATATCACCGGTGTTGTTGGTCAGCAAATGCAATGGCTGCACCGTGCGCAATACAGATGCACGTATACTCATGCCGGTCATAGGATGGTAAATGATTTCCACTCTTGGCTGCGGATAAAAAAAAGTTTTTGATTTGGCATGATATAAAAAAAACTGCATGCCTGTTTTAATATCCAGTTTATTATTCCACGAAAATAAATAATCTGCATACGTATAAAAATCGAGCACCGGCACTTTTGGATTGCTGAAGGTATCTCGGTTATAAATACTGCCTGTGCTGTCTTTTTGGGTAATATCTACCTGATTGATGGTGAAGGTGCGCTGACTTAACTTGACACCATAATTAAACTGATGCTGTTTGTTGATTGCATGTTCAATATTTGTTTGCCAGCCGTGTTCGCTGATTTTTGATAAGGTATTGTATTGTGTGTTGCTGATTTCATTAATAAATCTGGAGTAATCGCGCCACGTAGTTTCCAGTTTTTGTTTGGCACTTAATTTATAAAAGCTGTAGTTGTAAATATTAGAAATGCTGAGTTTTTTTAACTGCGTTTTCCATTCCACGCTGTTCACCACATTCATCCAGCTTAGTTTGTTTTCATTGCCTTCTTTGTAATAATTATTAGCTCTCGGATAATCTCTTGTTTCTCCAAAGGTGTAAAAATCATTGCCGGCATACATACTCCATGATAACGTATTTTTTTCATTCACCTTATGTCGGATGGCACCATTTATATCGTAAAAAAAATATTTTAGAGTGCCGTCACCACCAGATGCTTTTTTAAATTGACGTTGCGAGATAGGTTGCGTGAAAAATCCGGCATGACAATCACGAATACTGAAATTCATTGACGTCTTATCTTTTTTTATCGGACCTTCTACATGGAGTTTTGAGGTGATAAAACCAATACTGAAGCTGCCTTTCCAGTGTTGGGTATTTCCAAAATTAGGTTCTATATTAATTACAGAAGATAATCGGCCGCCATATTGCACCGGAATATAGCTTTTGTGAATATCCATTTTATGCAGTGACTCTGTGGTGAATACTGATAAGAAACCATAAATATGGGCTACATTATATACCGGTGCATTGTGAAACAACACCAGGTTTTGGTCCGGACTTCCGCCACGCACAAAAATTCCGCGCGCACCTTCCTGCCCGCTTTGAATGCCCGGTGTCAGCAACACTGCTTTCATAATATCTTTCTCACCTAAAAATGCAGGAAGCCGCTCCACGCTGGCACTGGTTAAGGTAGTCATGCCGGAAGTGTTCATTTCTGCTGTTTTGCTCAGCTTTTCTGTGGTGACGGTTATGCCATCTAATTGCACATCTTGTTTTAGCTGAATTTGAAGGTCAGTATCTTTAAATAATTTAATTTCTTTGAAAACAGGTTGATAGCCAACGCTGGTGATCTCAAATTGATAAATACCTTCTTGTAGTGTCATTTCAAAATTTCCGGTAGAGTCAGAAGTTGCATGAATGTTATAAGTAGAATCAAACATATTGGCAAAAGGAATGCTTTCTTTTGTTTTCTGTTCGGTAATTTTTCCTTTTAGTTTAAATAGATTTTGTGCAAAAGCAGTAGTGTTTTCCGAAAAGAAAGTAAAAAACAAAACAATGGAAAGTAAACAAATTTTCACCAGTTATATTGAACTGCTAAAATACAAAGAGAAAGAGTTAATTTTTTGATTATAATTTACTATTTCCTGTAGCCTTTAGGATTATACTTATCCGTTTGCTCAACGATGGTTATAAATAATGGATTATTATCCATCGTTTGTAGGTGTTGTCTCTAATTGTCTTTCTTGGAATACAAATGCCCTTTTATAGCAACTAACTTAACCAATGTAGCTGCTGCAGATTTGTATGGTGATGCTACATAACTTTTTGTAATTGCTACATTAAACAGTGCGTTTGCTACATCGTAATGGATGATTGCAACACAAGTTTTTGTAGCAACTATTGCAGCTTCTGTAGTAGCTACAGCGTTCGGTGTAGTGTCTGCAATCTGTCATGTAGCAGCTACAAGAGTTAGTTTATTTGCTACATACTATCATGTAGTAACTACAAAACACTTTGTAGTTGTTAAAATATATTAAAACAAAAGAAATTTCTTTTTTTTAAAAATTATTTTAGATAATCTTGCGTTCTTAAAAATGTGTATACAAAACATAACTAAATTACTAAACTCAAAAAAAATTAAAAATTATGGCTACAAATGGATTTTTACCAAGAACTGATTCCGAAAAAGAAACATGGCTCAAGAACTTCGCCAACAAAATTGGCACTTACAATACAAAGTATAATATAGCTGCATCTGAGGTGGCTGATGTGCAAAGTTCATTATTACACTTTAGCTATAATTTAAACTTAAAAACACAGCAGGAAGATTATACAAAAAAATTAAAAGCTTATATCTTAGAAATTAAAGATGGTTTGCCTGCCGGTGCAAGTGCCAGCGTTCCACCAGTATTCCCTGTATTTCCGGCAGCGCCACCGGTGAGCACCCCTGGTATATTTAAACGAATTATTGCACTTGGCCGAAGAATAAAAGCACATACAGCTTATACGGTTGCTGATGGGTTTGATTTAGGGATAGAAATTCCAACAAGTAAAAAAGTAAAACCTAACAGTGATTTTGTGAAACCAATTATTTCAGTGAAGTTAATAGATGGCGGTCATCCTGAAATTAACTGGAAACGAAACAGTATGGATGCTTTAGAAATATGGGTTGATAGAGATGATGATAAAGGATTTGTATTGTGTGAAGTGGATATAAAACCAAACTATACAGATGAGTATCCGCTTCCGGTTAAAGCTGCATTGTGGCGTTACAAAGCAATATATCGCTTAGACAACAAAGCAGTTGGAAAATGGAGTGATATAGTAAGTATAACCGTTGTAAAGTTATAATGCTATTTAGTTTTTCTAATATAAACAAACAGAGCGCACCTTATAAGTGCGCTCTGTTTGTTTTATAATATCGCTAAAGCAGTTATTTTTTATCTGCTTTTTTTACAGGTTTCTTTTCTGTTTTTTTCGCAACTTTCTTTTCAGCGTTTTTTGTAGCTGTATGCGCACGTTTTTTATCATCTGTTTTTTCTTTATCCAAATCACACCAAACCGGCGTTTGCTCATCCTGATAGAAATTATAATTGATGGTGATTTCCGTATTTGCTTTGATAAACCGTCTTGCTTTTACTCTGAAAATATGTTTTTCATAAAACGTTTCGTACACGGCATTCGGATTGTAGGAATGGTTGTACATGGGTCCGAATCCGCAAACTACACCGGCGCTTTTTCCATCATTTCCCCATTGGAAATAGTAATGATATAAAGTGGTTTTGTCCAGATGTTTGCAATCTTTCGGCGGACAAACAATAACAGGACAAACTTCAATGATGTCGCCTTCATTTAAATCAATGGTGCAGAAAACACCTCTGCCTTTTCCTCTTACTTTTTTTAAATATAATTCCATATAATAGTGGTTAGTGATAAGTGATAAGTTGTATGTTGTTATTTATTATAAAGTGATTTAATTAAACCTCTAAGTATTTTTGATACTTCATTTGCATCATTCATTAACTTATTTTTATCTTCTATTGTAATATAATTTAATCTTTCGGCAAGATGCAGCATTGATTTTACTTCACTGCATGAACCTAAAGAAATATATAAAAATCTACAAAAATCTGCTTTAGAACTTCTGTCAAATCCTTCTGCAATATTATTTGAAATAGAAACTGATGCATCACAAATTTGATTTCTGAAGCCATAATCTTTGTTTTCAGAAAAACAAGTATATACCACAACTGCTAAATCTTGTGATTTCTGCCATGCAACTAAGTCTTCAAATTGTATTATTTTCATTCTTACTACTTACTACTTATCACTTATCACTTATGTTTACATTCTTTCCGGTACATCAATTCCAACAATTGCAAAACTTTGTTTGATGATGTTTCCGGTTTGTTCGGTTAATAGTAATCTGAAATTTTTCTCGGCTTCTTTTTCAGCGGCTAAGATAGAACATTCATTGTAAAATTTATTATAAGTTTTTGCAATCTCATAAGCATAGTCAATTAATTTCGCCGGAT
>JADLAJ010000305.1 GCA_020848255.1 Chitinophagales bacterium | reverse complement strand
CTGATGATTAATTTCTTCATGATGCTCTTGTTTTTATTATTTAACGGTACCGGTTATCAGTTTTTCTGGTTCTATTCTGCTGCTATACAAAAATACATCAGCGTTATTGCGGTAATTGGTTATCTCACGGCACATATTTTCTTTATACGGACCTTCTTTTCCATGCAGTTCCGCAGTTTTACCAGGTATCTGCTACGCATCTTTTTATTAGTAGTTTTGATTTTTGGTGCGTTGTTACTGGCACAGTCATATAACCGTTCATACGGATTTATTAATGCCAGCGTTTACTACCTGCTCGTTAATGGTGTCTTTATTTTTTATGGTTTAATTGTGCTGATACTTTGTATATACACCTATCTGGAATCGGGTAGCCGCGAAATTATCTGGGTTTTAATTGGAATGCTCTTTCATATGGTCAACTGGATGTTGTTTATAAATAATGAATTTGCCGCTGCGAAATGGATCAACGAGTTTGACAACTTCAAAATCTTTACCAGTAATATTTATATTCCTCAGTTGAATTACTTTATCACTATGCTGGAAATATTTGTGGTGACGGTTTTTATTTCCATCAATTACCATAAATTGATTCGCCAGAATAACCTTTCGACACAGCGACTGGAATTTCTCCAAAAGCGTAATATCAATACATTTGTATTGGGACAGGAAGAAGAACGAGAAATTATTACCAATGAAATTGATGCCGCCATCTCCAAAGATATCGAACAACTGAAAACGGTTTTATCTGCGTTTTATCTTCAAAACGATGAAAAGAAAGTGATACCTGCGGTATTGAATGAAATAGACAAAACACTTGCCGACATTAAAAACATAACGGGAAATTATGTGGCACCAGATATGCAGCAAATGCAACTGACAGAATTAATAACCACGGCTACCGATAAACTCTTTAACGAAGTTAACACCCACTACGATTTCACAAAATTACCAGAACATTTTAAGCTGAATGAAGTTGCGAATATTAATTTATACAGAATCTTTCAGGAGATATCCAATAATACCATCAAGCATTCTCACGCGAATAATGTGACAATTACCGCTATAAAGGACAATAAATCATTGCAGTTGAAAATCAGTGATGATGGCATCGGATTCTCTGTTATCAATGATAAAAACAAAGGTATCGGTTTGATGAACATTGAATCGAGAATGAACAGTTTGAACGGCAATTTTTACCTGATGTCGAATGAAAAGAAAGGTTCCACCATACATTTAATCATGTCATTAAAAGATATTACCTGAATTATAAAAGATACATATTAGCTGCATTTCTGCTATTGTTTGTAAGTCAATCTTTGTTGGCTAATAAAACGGTATTTATCGTTAATAAATCCATGCGCTGCAAGCCTGCTACCAGATATCTTATACAAACCAGTAACGTAAACAGTGATACGTTAAGCTATGAACTGCGGCTGCAAAACACCACGAATATAACGCAACAGATTTTACTGGAAATTCCTATACAGTTAATCGACAGAATCAGTGTGCAGCAGTTTGCTGAAAATGACAGTACGATATTGAAGCAATTCGAATTTACTTCCAAGAAATTAAGTCAGCGGATTTATTATGACCGCAATGTTATGTTCCCTTTTGACTTACAGCCGGGAAGTATGAATACTGTTTCTTTTAAGTTTAACAGAAATGATATTCACTCTTATTTTAAACCGGAAATGCTGATCTGGAAAAAAGATGCCAAGATTACCAGAACGGAAGCGCTGGAAATGACGCGTGGTGCATTCTACGGAATTCTGATTTTATATTCCTTCATCTGTCTGCTGCTTACTTTGTTTCTGAATGCACGGAATTACTATTACTATTTATTGTATTTGCTGGCAGGAATCGTTTACTTGTTTGTTAAAAATAATTTGGGGTATGAATTGCTATGGCCGGATCATCCGGTGCTGGATATCTTTCTGAAGAAAATCATGCTTTCCATTTATTTGATAACGTCTATCTTATTTTTAAGAGGTTTTATCAAAAAGAGGATAGAATTACCGGAGTTGCAAAACGTACTGCGCTATTTCATTTATTTCAGTGTGCTCTTAATAGTTGTGTCTTTACTTGCAGGATTGTTAAGCACAGCGGCTCAGAAAACGTTTATAATCGTGCAGAATATATTTGCCATTGTCTGTTTGTCGACCGTTATAATTACCTTCATATTTGTGTATTTTAATACGAATGAACGTTCGCTGGTATTGTTTACCTTATTGTATTTTATTTCGTTTTCATTCTTCCTGTTTTACCCGCAGCCGGAGTTTGGTAGTGATGTCTTTGGAGTTTATTTGGGACAGATTTACACGTATAGTAATGCCTTTATCATTGCGACTATTATTTGTGTTTCTACCGTTTACAGAGTAATACAGATTATTAAAAACAACGAGCAGCTGAAAAAAGAAGTAAGTCTGATCAATTCGCACAATAACTTTTCACTGATTGAAGGACAGCAAAACGAGCGTATGCGGGTAGGAAGAGAACTGCACGATGGCATCGGCATTATGATGTCGGCAGTGAAAATGAAAATGTCTGCGATAAAAACGAGTAACGAAAATGAAAAGACAGAACTGAATAAAATCATTCAGGAAATTGATGCGATTTGTGGGGATATCCGTATGTTTTCTCATACACTGCTGCCTCCTACCTTGAAAAAATTCGGTATTAAAGTGGCCTTAAAAGACATGCTGGAAGATTACAAACAGCAAACCGCGCCCCTCTCCTACAATTTTAATATTCCGGATAATCTATCACCGGTATCCCAGCAATTAATCTATGATTTCATAAAGCATATTTTGCGTTATTTTACCGTCAATAAGCCTGAGCAAATCACCATCAGTATATATGTAATTCCATCTATAAATGAAGCGCAAATCAGAATTCAGTACACCGGCGCGCAAATGAATATCAATGATGAAAACATAAAATCGGTTACATCGGTTATCGATTTATTAAATGGCAAGTTTCAGATTAATTTGCTGAATGCCTGGAATTTCAGGCTGCACATGGAGTTTCCTGTACTGACGGAAGAAATAGTTAACGGACATCATAAAACCAATGGACAGCACCAGTAAGATGTCAGCCACAAATTACCGATATTTTATTTTACATAAACCAACGAATATGGTTTCGCAGTTTACAGGCAATGATAAAGTAAGACAATTGTCCGCATTGTCATACGAATTTCCTGAAGGCACTCACGCTATCGGCAGACTGGATAGTGATTCAGAAGGGCTTTTATTGTTAAGCAATAATAAAAAAGTAACCGGGCTATTATTCAAAAGTAAAGTGCCGCATAAACGCACTTATCTCGTTAAGGTTCGCTATCAGGTAAGTGAAGAAACTTTACAGCAATTACGCACAGGCGTTCGCATCCGAATTCGTGGCGGAGCAGATTGGGTAACAAGTCCTTGCGAAGTACAATTAGCAGATGACCTCAGTAAATATCATGTTACAGATGAAAAACATGAATATAGTCCATACTGCTGGCTGCTAATGAGTTTAACGGAAGGAAAATACCATCAGGTACGGAAAATGGTGTTTGCGTTAGGACATCGTTGTAAAAGACTTATACGCGTTGCCATTGAAGATTTGACGTTGGATGATTTAGCACCTGG
The DNA here is from genome assembly GCA_020848255.1 of Chitinophagales bacterium. GTDB lineage: Bacteria > Bacteroidota > Bacteroidia > Chitinophagales > JADIYW01 > JADJSS01. The sequence continues at coordinate 3,432 of JADLAJ010000305.1, read as the reverse complement.
CCATATAAAAGAAATAGCGGAAGAGGATTTCTTCCGCCGTTTAAAAATTAAAGAGTATACTTAGTTTTTATTTATTGTCCTGCCAGTTGTTCCAGTTTTGAAATCAACTCCGGTGTAAACGTGCCTTGTGCCAAACGTAATCTATATTGTTTGTAAAATGTATTCCATTTAGCCTGTTCGGCTGGCGTGCGGGCAATCAGGGCTTTGTTTGCATTCAATCGTGTGAAAGCCGCATCATCTTCCACGCGTATTTTTTTAGTTAATGAACTGGCGTATAGTTTAGTGGTTTGTAAAAATATTTCCTTTAAATCAGCCGGCATCCCGTCCAGCCGTTTGGAGGAAATAACAATACCGCCTACTGCAAATGCGTCTGCCTCCATTGTAAGGTGATCTAACTTTTGTGCCCATTGCATTTGCTCTGCAAACAAACAGGGTGCAGTAATCAAGTTGATATTACCTGTATTCAGGGCAGGCAATACTTCGGGGGTATTCATTGGAACAGGCGTAACCCCTCCTATTGTCTGATAGAACAGTGGCTGCAGGTTATCATCTTTCCATTGGAATGGTTTCTTGCCTTTTATATCATCCGGTGATTTTACCTCAAACCCTTTAGATAAGATGCGTATTTTTCCGATGTCGAACCAGCCGATGTTAGTAAAACCAGCATCTTTCGTTCCTTTTTCAAAATCCGGTTTCATCGCTTCACGTGCTTTGTCGAAAGTAGCCCAGTCTTTAAACAACCCGGGGATTTGCAAAGCCAGAATGGGTTTATATATTTTATAGTAACCGGCAGAAGATATGACACCTGCGTCCACTTGTCCTATTTTTATTTTACTTACTATGGCTGCTTCATCTCCCCCTGCACCGTTATACAATATCTGCAGTTCCAGTTTGCCGCCGGTTTTTTCATTAACAGCTTTCGCCCATGTTTGTAATGCTTTGCCCCAGGTGCTTGTTTTTGGAAACAGGGTGGCAATTTTAATCACTCTATTAAATGGTTCTGGAGCAGGTACAGGAGCCGGTACTTCTGCCGGAGCCGGTGGTGGTGTGGGTGCAGCTACCGGTGGTGTTACTACCTGCGGAGCAGGAACCGGTGCAGGCGGTGGCGGAGGAATTACTGCCGTAGCGGTAGGTGCTGTGCCTGCTTTTGCGAGGGCAACAGAAACATCTGCGTATAATCTGGCGTAGACTTCTTTATCTATATTTTCTGAGAGGTATTTCATTTTCTGCCTGCTGAGATCACCCATATTATTATTGCCGCCGAGCGCATAACTGTAGTGATCCATGGAATCAAGGATGCCGCAGCCGGGAATCGCATTATCGGGTGAATTGACCCAGCCGGCGTATTGAATACCACATCTGGCAATCATAAGGGAAACAGATGCAAAGTTGGACGCAAACATTTCCTGGGAAAGGCAATTTTTCAAGTCTGTCACTCTGTTGCCAACATACACAGAACTGCTGAGGAGTTCGGTCGCATTGAGGGCATAGTTGTAATGTGCGTTCCAGTCTAAGATACCGCGCCCGTTGTCATCGGGTATGGAGGCATCCGACCCGTTTATCCAGTTGCACTGCGCCTTGACCGCAAACGTGGAAAAGGTGCATAGAAGAATCAAGAGCAAAAAGTTTTTCATAAAATATGTTTTAATGATTTTGGTTACGAATACTAATTTAATCTAATATATTCGAATTTCGTTATCAGTTTACAATAAGCGTACCAATTATTTTGTAGAAGACTTTTACACACCATGCAAAGATTGGATTGCATAATTATAGCAGATTGGTTTTTGATTTTTTACTATTTTGGTTGCAGTCGGAGATACTTCGCATAACGGCTGAAAATTGGCGTTGGTTGTGCGTGTTTAGCACGAACCGAAACTAACCTTCAAACTAAATTTATTACATATTATTTGCTTTTCAAATGAGCCACAACTGACGCCAATTTTTTGTTACCGGCAGTTTTATAACAATAGATTATAGTTATGAAATATACAAATAGGCACTCAAAGAAATAATTGTATAACAGGTAATGAAAATTGTAATTGTTTTTTTTTGGTATTTTGATTATAAATTTTCGTCTTTCACAATAGATTTGAATTTTTGCTTAATAATAAAATGATAAAAGGTTATTACATAAATTATCATTGATGTGTCAATTAAAATAAGATAGATTTTTTTTGAAATTAGTGAATAATGCATTACGAGATCAAGTACGCAGACTACATTTGTCCAAGGTATAAAGGAAATTAAAAACCAGGCAACAGCTTCAGGATAGAAATTTTCATTTCCTAAAAAAATTGCAAGTTTATAATATCTGCGGAAAAGTATGTTATAGAATTGCATTTATTTTTTTTGATGCTGCAAATAAAATTGCCGGTAACTTGTTTATACCCGCTACAAAGTTTCGTATATACAACTAACTGTAGGTTGTATATGCGCTACTCAGTAGCGTTTATTTATTCAAATATAAAATATTTATTTGATATCGAAAATGTGCCTGATTTTAAAAATATGCCATAAAATAAACACTTATCAAATGTGAGTGCTAAAAACTAACAATTATCTCCGGATGCTTGCTTTTAAATGCTGCAATGGTAGTTTGTACCTTTTGCTCAAAAGCGGCTTGTGCTTGTGTGTTGGCATTTTTAATGCGGTGCTGCAGCAGTAAATGTATCTTTTCCAGTTGGGTGTTTATCTGTTGTGTTTGCTCACTAAAATACGTTTTAGCAAAGCGCTGCCAGATATATTTTACGGCTACGGCATTGGGGTGCAGCATGTCTTCGGCATAGAAGCGGTAATCGCGCAGTTCATCCATCATCAGTTCATACGCTGGAAAATAGAAACAGTTACTATTTTCAGCTATCAACTGGTGGATGCTTTCTATGAGGATGCTTTTGCTGCGCTGGTTTTCCACCGCACCATCACGCCAATGCCGCACGGGTGAAACAGTGAACAATACGGTTTTATCTTTCAGTTGGGTTTTTACGGCATTGAAGGCTACTATGATTTCGTCAATGGTGAGCAGGCGTTTTTCAAAAGCAGTGCCGGGTATTTTATGGCAGTTGGCCACTACCCTGTCCTGCGTCAAATGCTTATAAACAAAGGCTGTACCCAGCGTAATGATAACAAATTTGGATGCATTGAAATCAGTATGCGCTTTTTCTATGGTGGTGTTGATGTTTGTCAGTACTTCGTTTTTATCCGTGCCGGAGAACTGTCCGTGATGGTCTAAGGAAAGGTACAACTCGTTGTATTGTAATAAATCATTTTCGCTGTATACCTTTTTATCCATCACCTTTTTAAGGTTGCCGAAAATGGAAACGGGATTGTAGATAATGCCAAAAGGATTGATGTTGCCTGGAAACTGATATTGTTTCAGCTGATTGCCGATGTTCTCCGTAAAACAGGAACCCATGAGCAGGAGTTTGTCCT
>JADLAJ010000304.1 GCA_020848255.1 Chitinophagales bacterium | reverse complement strand
GTAGTATATTTGCAGTCCCAATTAGAAATAATTGGAAACAGAGAGATGGCAGAGCGGTCGAATGCGGCGGTCTTGAAAACCGTTGACTGTTACAGGTCCGGGGGTTCGAATCCCTCTCTCTCTGCAAAGTTCTTAAAAAATGCTTATTTTTATGGCAATTCCACACGACGGATTTAAAAAGGCAACCTAAAAGGCAACCTAATAAATTCGTTACTATGAAAAAAAGCACCAGAAAAAATAACCACTGGGGGTCATATACGACCCCCAAGTTGGTTACTTGCAAAAAGAATCTTCAGAAAAAATGGTTTTTGAAATTCTACTTCACAGACAAATCTACCGGTATAAAACATACCGTTGCGCTTAAATGCGGAATCAATTACGAACACACTATCAAGGGCCGGATGGATATCGGCAAAGCTTGGATGTTTATTATTCTGGATCAACTTCAGAGAGACTGGCACCCAATAAGAGATACCTACCCGGATTTACCTGCAGATGTATCACAAAAGAAATTGCCTCATGAAATTTGGCAAAATAAAACTTTCTGCAAAGCTATAAATGAAATATTTTCGGAAAAGAAATTATCCAAAAACAGCAAAAATTGTTACCGGCTGGCCATTGATTATTTTGAGGAAGCTGCCACTGCTTTAGATCTGCAGGACGTAAAGCTAATTGATTTAAAAAGGTCTACCATATTGACCATTTTTGATGCATACAAGTTAATTCGTGAAGCTCCGGATAAACAATACAATAAAAACCTGGGATATATAAAATCACTTATTTCTAAGGCTTGTGAATATGCAGAAATAGAAAACTCTCCAGCCATGAAGATAAAAAGCCTTTCTGTTCCTGAAGGAAGGGGTTTTATTCCACCTACAGATGAAGAAAAAGCAATCATAAGACAAACACTAGAACAGGATGATCCGTATTTTTTCACTTATCTGATGGTTATTTATTATACCGGTATCCGGGCAGATGAAACACTTTCCTTACAAATCAGAGATTTAGACAGAATAAAAAAACAGTTTGTCATTATAAAGGATGATGAAAGAGAAAATGCCAAAACCGATAATAAACGCACCGTTCCAATTGTTGATCACTTATGGGAACTTTTAGAACGAATGGAGCTACACAAGTACCCCAGAGAATATTTTATTTTTGGAAGTCCAGGAATGCCTGGCCGCGGATGGACCGGTGTGAAAGATAAGTCAATGTATTTTACACCCAACCCTACCAAAATCAAAAGAGATACTGCTACACGCCGATTCAAAGCTAAAATTAAAGATGCCTTTGGAATTGAATGTCATATGTATGCCATGAAACACAAAGGCGCTGATGATAAGAAAATAGCCGGCATGAAAACAGATGCTATTCGTGGATTATTTGGACATACACATACAGCAATGACAGAGAAGTATTTCTCTGAAAATATACATGAAGAGGAAATCCGCAGACTGACACCTAAGTTTTAGAATCCGCAATAATACATTAACAGCATCGTGTCTATTAGAAGCATAAAAACTCCAATTGCCAATGCTTCACTTTTTGTGAGATTTCCATTAGCATAATGGCCATATGTAAAAAATGTAAACATTATTAATTTCTGGTTGATTCAAAGTGATCAATTGCTTTACTGTTAATCGTTGGCAGCAATTAATGTAACTGCTCAATCAAATCTCTAACCTCACCCCAATACTTACATTTATCAGCGTTGGTATAATTTTCCTGAAATTGACCTCGCCAAACATAATTTGGGTCAGCATACTCATAATGCTCGTGGAAAATCATATTAGCGACTTCAAGTGCAATTTTTTTACCGTATAGTTTTACAAGCTCGGCAGCTTTATCATTTGCCATCATAGTGCGAATTTAACTACTTCCAACAATATATTGCCAATAGTGGGGGCAGACGTGCCACAATTGAACATTGGTACTACTATTAACTCTGTGCTATGGTGGAGTAGTACTACCTTGAAATCCCCACCATCGGCAATATTTTTACGTTATCAGTCATATTGTAAAAATACAAAATCCTGCCATTGCTGACAGGATTTTATAAATGTTCATTTGATTTGATATTCTTATCTACTTATAATGCAGCGGCAACTGCCATAATCAGCGTCCGGATTGCAATATGTCATTGACAATACATTGCTTCCTTTCGCAAACGCATACACCCTGCGTTCCGGTTTAGGTTTAAAAAACTCGTACTCTTCAAAGGTGAGTACAATTGCATTTGCCATTTCAACAGAAGTTTCTGTTAGTTTTTCGATGGAAGCTTTTGAATTACCCGGTGGGTGATCCTTCGCATATCCAACGCCTGAGATTAGAACCGACAGGCTCAATAAAATCAGGATTGTGGGTAGCTTTGGCATAATAATTAAGAAATTAAGTTTTCGTATTTTATTAAAATGGCAGCTACTTTGGCTGCTAAATAATTTTTGTATTTCTCATATGCAGATAAATCGCTTGGATTTGAAATGAAGCATATTTCTAAAAGTGCAACTATTCCGGATTCACGCATCAAACCAAGGCGGCCGCGATGGCTGTCAGCTTCAGATAGCATACCTCTGTTTTTAATTTGCAAAATGGAAGCAGCAGCCTCAACTAATTCTTTTGCAAAAGCTTTATCGTTTGCATCCGCATCAGATCCAACCAGTGCTGTACAACCGGTAGCTGCAGAATTTGCAGCTGCATCGAAATGAAACTCTAAAACAACGCTTCCGGATCCCGTTTGGATTCTTTTCAGGTATTGTCCTAAAGTTTCTGAATCATTGTCAGAAATGTATCTCGCACCGGATTTTTTTAGTTGTTCAACTACTAAATTTCTGAATTCAACGGTTAAATCAGCTTCACGCTTACCGTTTCCGATGGCACCCGGATCTGTTTTTAAACCTCCTGGGTTGTGGCCTGCAGATGCATATATCATATTACCAGAATTTAAGTTTTAACAATAATCCACCAACAGTCTTGACTAAATTGGCAAAAGGAATAAACCGCATAGCTGCAGGAATTATAATCTTGTGAATGACATGGCAACCTAAATAACCTACGAGTAGCCAAGCCCACCAACTTGAACCTTTTTTATTGTTCTCTGTTGAGGCGCCGGCGCCAGTTGCAGATCCTTTTGGTTTAACTGCAGCAACGTTATCATTTCCGTTTTGTGCCGGTCCTTTTTTTACTTCCTGGTTTACATTGCCGGTTCCGGATTGATTTGTTCCGGATTTAGAATCCTGCTGAATATTTCCATCACCAATCTGGCTGTTTTTATTCTTAGAATTTATGTACGTATTATTGACAATCTTCTTTGCCTGGCTTTGTGACAAAGCCTTGTAAAAATCACGTTCTTTTACTGCTGTATTGTATTTGCCGGCAATCTCCAAAGCTGCTAATTTGTAATAATTGCAATCGGATGAATCAACAATGCAAAGGGTGTCAATTGTGGCCACTCCATCTTTATAAATGGTTTCAGTAATGTGTACTGGTTCAACTTGCTCGATGCTATCGATTAAAGACTGAATTAAGCTATCACAGGGAGTTTTTCCTGAAGGAATAGAGGGTACAGCTTTCCGGCTGCACCCAATAGTCATAATCCCCAACAGGACCAATATGAATAATTTATTTTTCATTTGCTTTCTTTAGTGATGTACTTTTTAATAAGAAAAACTGCCAGGTATGCAAAACAGGCAGTCAATACTCCGAATAGAAGATTTATTAGTTTGTTTGTTAAATCAAAAGAATCAGGAGTCACAGCAACTTGTAGTTTTTGTATACCAATGCTATGCTTAAAATAAAAAGCAAAGAAACCGATGAAAGCGGCAAAAAATTCCTCCAGGTGGTTGTGGTGCATCTTATTTTCCATTTTATTTCCTTTTTAGCTGGTGGTTTTTATGCTTCAAAGGATATTTTCGACTTAAGATTCTTTCTGACATCAAGTTTGCTGCCCGATATTTATCTCGCCTTTTATCTTGAATTTTTTGCGAATATTATCATATACCAAGGCACCTAAAATAAAAGCAGAACCATTTTTACTGGTTGCAGATAATGTTATTCCAAAGATGGTATCGATCAATTGAGAAACATCCGGAATTATTATTAACAATGTAGTTGCACCTAAAATGGTAATCATAGAGAATATAAATGGATCTTTATTTTTTCTCCAAAATATCACCAGAGAGGGTTTGCCGGTGTTTGGCGATGACATGGCATTCCACCATGCAACGGACATCATACCGGCAGCTCCTATCAGTGTATTCATGAATATCGCAGTAAGTGCACTAACCATTGTTTAGATTTTTAGCTTAAAACAAACGTTATTTATATACCCGGATTTCCAATGGAAAGTTGGATAGCTTAGAATCAGCGCTAGCTGTTATCGTAATTACATCAGCGCTGGTCCTTACAACAGTAACCGTACTAGCATCTGCCTGTGTTATACTGACTAAATTGAAATAAACCTTTCCGGATGTAAAAGCTCCAGTTAAAGTACCGGTATATGTCCCTGATCCTGTACGCGCCCAGGTTATAGTACCAAGATTATTTTGAAAAGGTGTATTAGCACCGCCTATACCGGTAGATTGCACTGTGGGAGCTGCGGTGGATGACTGCGATAAGGTGCCACACCAAATCTTATAAGGTAAAGAGGCATATAATTTAATTGAATCCTGCATGGCATAATACCTGGCAGAGGTTTCCACGATTGGAATAATTCTAGTGCCATTATAATCCTTGAAGTAAAGTTTTGCCTGTGAATATATTTTCCCGGACGTAGCTCCATCGACGACCCTGCAGTTATCAAGATTAAACCAGCTTGCGTTAAAACTATCTCTTGAATTTACATCAGTAGCTTCATTCAGCTTAATAAAATTTGCTTCGGTTTTGTTTCCAGCTTGCGCAATAGTATCGGCAGTCTGACGGGTAGTAAATGTTTGGGTAGTTTTTAACTGATAATCAATGTACGTAAAATACGTTTTTGTACCTGATGTGTAAATTTTGCCAATGTTGTCAACATTTACAGTTTGTACTGAGTCTGCAATGGTAACTCCGTTTCGTTGATAAGCGGTAACTGGCACCCAAGATTGGGCCTGAATAGCTGCACTAAACGTAATCGTTAAGAGCAATAAGAATAAGAACTTTTTCATGATATAAAATTGTTTTGGTGATAAATATTAATTCTGTTGTGTAGGGTTTTTTATTGCATTCTTTTCAAGCATTGCAGCTTTTGTTATTTGTTGGATTTTTGCAAACTTATAGATGTCATTTGGTAATGCATCTACATCTTGTTTTACTTTAGCATCAATCGCTCTGATTGCTGCTAACTGTCCTTCTGATAGTTCTTTTACTTCCATAAAATTTTATTAAATTGGATATTGTTTAATTAATGCTTTTATCTTAAAAACTCCTGCTTCAAGATTGCGTGGGTTAATTTCACCACCACCAACATCAAAACCTATTTCTAGTACATTATAAGCAGAACCCACTAATTGTGAAGTATTTGGAGTTAATAGTTCTATATTTTTAGATACTGGAGAAGTAGAATAATCAATACCACTGAAACCTAAGTCTATAAATTTAATTTTTAATACGTCTAATGCTACATCAGCAACTTCTACTATTTGAAAATAAAACCTTTCAATAAAATAATTTGGTGGAATAGAAGATAAAGGAAGTTGAATTACATCTGAAGCAGATGCTGTATTTATATCTTCATAAGTAATGGTACCTAAATTTAAAATCACTTCATCTTTTCTGTCTATTTGTACATATTCATAAACCGACAAACCTGTTTCTACTCTTTTAAAAGTTAAAATGTCTCCTGCGTTCGGATTTAAAGATGAAGGCGAAAGATTACTTACGTTTCCTCCCCATTCTACACTTGCATCACATAGAAATTGAACTTTAATTTCAACACCATTTGGGAAACGGCTATCTAGAAAATTTAAACCTAAACCAACTACAGCTGGTTGGTCTCCTTCTAGAGCAGAAGATATAATATTTAATCCGTTATCAAGATAAAAACCTTCATTGTCTGATACTAAAATTCTATTAATCTTTCCTTGTAGATTGTTGCTAAATGTAAGATAAGAATTTGTATACATAAATTCATTATCATCTTCATCTCTTGTTTTAAATAAAGAATGATTTATTGGCACTAATTCTATACCTCCTTCTCCAGGTACAACAAGAAATATTGTTTTTTCTGGATCGCCACTGCTATTTCCATCGCCTGCCGTATCTCTTAGTGAAACTTGTTTAACAAAAGGAGAATTGGTGTTAATTTGCCACACACCAGCGTCTACAATGTAGAACATTATTTTTGGTAAATGTGTTTCGTAATCAGGTGTATAATCAATAAATTCAGTTGGGGTTATTATCTTAAAATCAGGGTAAAGGTCAGCATCTATATGAAAACTTAATACAAAATCTAAATCTTCCTTTGTAAGAGTGTAATTTCCATCTTCATCAAGATCAGCAGAAGTAATAAATTTTGAATTAAGAATTAATTCTTCATCTCTTATAAAATAATTTACACCTAATCCATTAGCAATATCTTCAAGTGTGGCTTTCTTACAAACACCACCTTGTACAAGAGCAAAAATTTCGGCACCTGTTAATGTTCCAGCTGCGGCTAATTCAGATATTTTTTTATCGCTCATGACTTATGTTTTAAATCAGGTTGTTTTTGTTACCACCTGATTGTTAGAGTAAAATTTTGTCTCCATTTTCCTGCAGTAAAAAGTCTCCGTTTTCCTGCAATAGTCGCCCAGCAGATGGAGTTACAACTGAGCTGCTATAAAAGCACAGTTTAAGATTGCATCCAATCTGTCATGCTGTTTTAACAATGATTTTTCGGACCATTTTGCCATTACATCCCAGTTTACCTTGTCCGTTGTGTTGTCGCTAACCGGTGATTTAGGTAAGATGGTTACAGGCTTTGTTCCGAAATGAATCAACGTTTCAGTGGCAAAAAAGAATACATTGTTTTTTGCTTTGGCCAAAGAATCGTAAAAAGTGTCATTTCCTTTGTATCTCTGGTCTTTGAAAGCCACTTCGTGTTCGTAAGCGGAGATAGAAGACGTCTGATCACCGTATCCTGCTTCTTCCTTAGGCACTCCACCATTCCAGGTACCAATCACATCAGGAATCAGTTTGATGTCTCCATTAGCTATTCCGGTAGCCCAAACAGCTGAGTCTAACAAGCCTGCCAACAGCGTGGCCAGATAAGATGTTTTAACGGTACCGACGTGACGAACGCGCGCTTTTTCGACTAATTCGTCACAGTTAATGCAATCATAGACTTCGTCTAAATCTTCGCAGTTGTCTGGGTAATATTGAGTTGCTGACATAATAAAAAATTAAAGATTAACATTTACAAGTAAGACATCCGCGTTCGTGGGTGCCTTCGATTTTTATTTTTATTTCAAAAAAATAATTTTCTGGCCTTAAAAATCCGGAATAATGAGGGGTTCCAAATTCTCGTTCTAAAAGCTGTTTAGTTTGATAATTTGTACTACCAGGCATTACTTCCACTTTCAACAGAACGTTGCCGGTGCCCTGTTCTTTTATCGTTACATTAAACGGGATAGCATCTTTCAGATCAGCATTCACTTCTCTGGAGTTTTTCCCGGTTAAGTTTCTAAAACCGTATACCATCATCGATACTTCCACAGTATCTTTTACTTGTTTTTTCTGATCACCGTATCCGTTTTCAAAAACACTCAGCTCAGAAGGAACCCGGTAATAAATCAACAATGAATATTTGTCATCCGGAACAACTTTCAAGGCGCCTTTTTCATCAATTACACATGGAAGCTGAAGGAATTCATTTTCATTGTTTGTGGCTTCATAAACCGTTTCCGCAATGCCTCTAAACTCTGCTTTCTGATACACAGGATCCGTCAAAACCTTTTTGATTTCCGTGTTTATGTAGCTTATAATTGAATCAAGAAAGTGCATAATTTTCAGCTTGTCTTTTTACAAAATCGCGTTCTTCTATTGTCAGGTTACCAATTGGCTTTTTGTATTTAGTTTCCATCCAGATGAATTTCTCATAGTTGAATTCATTGTTGAAACCTATTGCGTAACCATTTGGAGTAGCTATTACCGTATAATCGCTCTCCATCTGTCTGGTTAATGAAAGAATCACCTTTGGATCAGATCCTCGATTGTACATTGGACGAGCTTCACCCTGAATCTTTTTGTATTTATACCGGGTTTTTCCCGTACTATACACACCTCCGGATAAATCAGCGTATGGAGTTCGTTTTTTCGAGTAATTGCCGGCGCTGGTGACGATTCCTGCATTTTTACCTGTCAAGCCAACTTTACTGTCAGAATACAACCCCTGTCTTACTCTGAGATACCCTCTTGAGTAAGTTCCGATTTGTGATCCATCACTGGCCATGCCTTTGATGTGAATACGTTCCCGAATCATTCCGATAACAGACAAAGCCACTGTACGTAAAAACTCATCTTTTCCGGAAACTATTTTATTAATCCGGTTTGTTTGAGTTCCCAAAACAATCTGTATGTTTGACTCAATGGTATACATTACATATCTGATTCTGCGTACGTAATTAATTCCCGGCACTGAAGGCAGCATTTATCATTCAATTCGATTCCTTCAGTAATATTATCCAGCTCACCAACGGCAGTTAATTCGAATTCGCTTCGCAGCTCTTCCGATTTTTTTCTGTCAATGGTGGTCCATCTATTTACGCGATCACTAAACATGGCTTCAAACATGATCTCCGCACATAAAATATTCATCCAGGCGTTTGCAAATTGAATTTTATTGCTGCAAACCAATTTCTCAAAAGAGCATACAAGGCTTATTACTGCAGAAAGTCCGAAAAAATCATTTCCGTAGGTGATGTCAATTGGTGTATCTAAACTGCTAGTAGTAGCTCCTTTAAATACTAACTCACAATTGCAGCCGCAACCAACACAACAACCGGTGTGGTTGTCGTAATTAGGTATTGGCATGCTTGTTTGTTGCACTGTATTTGCATCGTAAGCAATAATCAAACCCTGAGAAATAAAGCTTTTCCCTACTGCAATTGTATTCCAGCCTGCATTTCCGGTAACGCTTTTGGTGAACAATACTTCTTCCGTGTTGATATCAATGATTTTCACTGTAGTTGTGGAAGTTTCCAATAAATAAAGAACTAGTTGTTGTACCGATATTTGCGCAATAGATTCAGGATTAACTGTATTTAAACCAACCGTGAAGCCTTTCCATTTTGACTCAGCTGAAAAAGTGGTGGAAGTGTCTATGTTTTTTCCGATATCGATAGTTTCCAATATTGATTTAACCTTGAATTTTTTTTTCATTCTGGCTAAAACCAGTGTGTTAAACTTTAATATTGAACGTTCCTGAATATCATCCCAGACAGATAAATAATTTTCTTTTTCAGAGCTGGCAGAATTGGCAATGCTTTCAGTGGTAATACCGGGTTGTGAGTTAACATATAACCCACTTTCCGGTATAATAGTACCACACCCTTGCAGGCCGATATAATCCTTGAAACAGCGCACTTATTAAGAGTTTGTTGCTACATATCTGTATGTGCCATTGTTTCCAGCTAATACATCAGCAGCGTCGTAAGAATCTGCCGGCAAATTGAACTGTTTGAATGAGCTCATCAAGAAGATGTTGTATCCTCTTTTGATGCTAGTTGGTACACCAGCAACATCTACTGTTGCGTTACAGTCAGTATGTGTGATCTGAACATCAAAAGGATACATGATTGTATTACCCATGAAGTCAGTAACAGGAATTGGAATTACACAAAAAATCGAAGTGATTTTGTCTCCGTTTTTGAATCCGGCGAAACGATTCGTTAAAATCAATTTCACAGCATTTTTGTCGAACAATCCGAAGTGGTTTGCACCCCACGCAGAAAGCGCTTTAGGATCGTAATACCATTTTGGCAACGGTTGTGCTGCTGTATTTAAACCGTTTTGAGCGGCAGACTTGGCAGATTGCTGCAGGATATAATTGTTCATTAATCCTGAACCCACCGCAACCAGGTTATCCAATCGCTGCTCATTCATCATCATGTCATTGTATACCATGGTTAAACCGGTATTTAAATCGTTGTTGGTTGCTGCTAATGGGAAGTTCACTGTTTTGGCAGCATTTACACCGTTCGAAGCATTTACACCAAACGCAATCGCCTGGTCTGCTAACAAATCAGCATTTATATCAGCCAAAATAGCCTGTGCTTTGTCAATCATGGTATCCCAAATTTCTTTGGTCACACCACCGTCCGGAATTTTGTCTGAACCTTGTCCTCCTAAAACTACCAGTCCGGAAGCTTCTCTTTCATACGCGGCGATGGTGTCGTCGTCGATGTGGAAACCTAACTTTCTGAAGTCAGTTGAAGGAATGCTTGTTTCTAAACGGGATGGAATTACATCAATTTGGCAATTGTCTTCCGTAGAAGATTTTCCTTCCGGAGTTCTTGGGGTGTACCAGATATCTACATTGCGAACGTGACCTGATCCATCATCGTTTGCAGCTTTTGTTGCAACATTCATTAATCCATTTTCGATTAAGAAACGTAAATAGCCCTGAGGTACTGCTTTCAGTCCCGGATATGCGCCTGTGAATACTGCACGACTCTGCAGTAAAATGTTTTTAGAGAAACCAAACATGATTTTTAGGATTTAGAAAAATTTTCTTTAGCCAAGATTAGCAATCTGCTGGTCTATCAAGTCAACGGCTCCCTGATTAACAACTGCACCAGGTTCTACCTGTTGTTGTTGTTGTTGTTGTCTATGTGGTCCGGGAGGTGTCGGTTCTTGTTTTACAACTAGCAAATTGTTTTCAGCCAGGTATGACTCTAAATGGTCTGAGGCTTTATAGATTTCATTTTTAGGATTGTATACCGGTGTGTCATCAGATTTTAAAATCTTAATACCGGATGCTTCTTTAACTAATTTGAAACCATTTTCCTGCAGGTGTTTTTTGTAACCCATTGAGGCTGTCATCAGTTGGATATCCATCGGAATTTTCTCATCGAAATTCAATTTTTTTCCGAGTAATCCTTTTTCAATAAAAAAGTCTTTTTGCAATTCGTCCATTTGCAGGTCTTTTGCTTTCAACTTTTCTTCAGCACTTAGATTAGATTTTTTGATCTGGTCGTTGTACTGTTTTTCGTACTGTGCCTTGATTTGCGCTTCGATTGCGGCAGTGTCTTTTGCATCTGGTTTCTGGGCTTCTTTGGCTGTTTTATAAGCCGCTTCTACCTTTGCATCAAATGCTTTAAGTTTGTCGCGAGTCGTCGTTTTAGAGTTAATATCTTCGATATCTTCCTCAGATAAGTCGTATTTTTCATACATCTTCTCTAAAGCTTTGTCTACCGGTGACATTACCTCTGCAATAATGCGAGAGCGTACGTTTGGATTTTTGATTGCAGCTTCCAGACTGCCTTCCACTAAATTCACAAGTGCGTCATTAATGGCTTGTGGAACTTCCAGATTTGCAGAGAGCAAATCTTTAAACTCCTGTGTGTTGGTATCAATATTTCCCGCTTTTTTAGCGAGAGCAATGATCGTGGTGCCGATTTTTACTCCTGGCATAAGTCGAATATTTTTTAGTTAAAAATTACTTTGTTAGTTCAGCTTTCTTTTTTTCTGCTGCATTTAATACGGTTTTTCTGCTTTCTCCTTCAATCAAAGCATCTACCTGCTCTACACTCTCAGCGCTGTTGATTTTTTCAATCAGACCAGCAGCAGTTGTGCCAGTGCCAGTACCAGTAGCGGCAGCATTTTCTGCATCAGCGTTTTCATTTGCCACAACAGCAGTTGCTACCGGTGCGCTTTTAGCCGCCAATTGTTCCTTCAACTTAGCAATCTCGTCATCTTTCGATTTGTTTTCAGCTAATAAATCCTGTTTGCTTTTTCTGAAAGAAGGATCTAAAATTCTTTTAGCAGCGATATCTGCATCCATTTGCTCCTGTGTAACTGTTTCGATTTTCATCTTGTCAGTTAATCGGGTATTGGATTTCTCATAACGAGCCTGTGCTTGGGCACTGAATGGAACAAAATGTACAGTTCCATCTGATTTTGTTATTTTTAAATAGGTCGATTGATTTGACATGTTGTTAATTTTGACCAAAGTTATCTTAAAGCAAATTAAATTAACTTTGAGATGTTGTTTTTTATGTCACAAATTGTTACATTTGTTTTATGTCTAGTAAAAACTGCCCGGATTGTAAAAGCTATTATTTAGATGCTATACCAGAGGATGTTTGGGAAATAATCGTAGGTGTACAAGCTGAGGAAGTAAAAAAAACTAAAACCCAGGTTGGTAAAAGGGAAACCATATATCGAATAATTAGACGATATGCAAAACAAAAAGAAGGAACAACAGAAACCCAAGAAAACTCTGGGTGACTTTGAAAAAGTTGCCAATCAGGCACTTTCTGAAATAAAACTGCGTCTAAAAGTAGATGAGATTGCAGCTCAATCCGGTAAGAGCAAAACTTATAAAAAAAACTAAATGGAAACTATTTTTGATTACACTTTGTCAGATGCCGAATTAGAATTACTTGGTCTTTCTGCTGAAATAACGACTAAAGAATACCTTGATTCGCTCGAACAAAGAAGTGTGGCCAATGACCCATATACAACCTCAGCAGAATACGAAGCTTTATGTGATTTACAGGATCTGTTCCAGTCCAGAGATGATAAAAAAAACTTAGATCGCATTTCCGAAGAATTGAATTCGGATAAATTCAAAACAATTCGAGAAAGCTTTTTTAACGAATAGCATATAGCTGATTAAACGATGTATTTCTTAATCGAGCGGCATTGGTAACCCCCATGGATACGTCTTTTTTCTTTAAATCTTTGTTTTCTGATAATATAGCTTCTATCAGATATTTTTTCACTTCCGTGTAATCTCCATTGGTCATCTTGTCTGACAAATATGCAAGAATTTTTTCAGGATCAACCTTGAAGTGTTCGATAAGTCTGTCATAATTTTTAACCATTGTATTGTATCCTGTATCATCTCTGTCGTTTTTGAGTGATTTGCTTTTCAATGGTACACCAAATTTATCAAAAAACTCATCCAGTGTTTTTCTTGCTACAAATTCATTTCCCAACTCCATATACTTAGTTTCAGAATTAGTCATCAACGGCGCCTGGTCACTTTGGTTTCGATTATGCCAGATTTCATGCCACATGGTAGCAAAAGACATTTCTTCATTAACACTTAAATCTAATCCGTTTTGAATTTTCTGTAAGGCCTGAATAAAATAGTTGGCTTTCGAAGGACTAAGCCAGATATTTCCATCAAGATCTGTTTGTGCATTGGAATTTGCCTTGTAGGTGATGCCCAGAGATTTAAACTCAGTATTGTTAAACCAGGAGCTGATTTGTGTTTTGTTTTCTAAAAGAAGCTTTTCAGCATCCTTTAATGTTTTCACAGGTTTGGCGGCAGATAAATCTATCTTATCTGAAGTAGGTTTTTGCTGAGGCTTTTTAGCTGGCTCTGGTTGCTGAACCGGTTCCGGTTTTTTCCCTTTATTTTTAAATTTATCAATTACTTCTTTTGGCACTTCACTGGCAGGAAGCGGGTAGAAGTGGTGTTCGCAATTATAACCACCGGCATTGACCAGTAAACTTTGTGCATTTGTTCCCGGTATCATTCCAAAAGGCAAATCCGTTTTTTTATAAATAGCACATTTATGTCCGTCCACAATACCTTTTACAATGGTATCCAATTCAGAAATATGTACATATTTCTTAGCGACCATTACATGACACCATTCTCTGGTGGTGGTTTTTTCGCTGCCTACAAAAACATACCACTCAAACTTCAGGTCTGATGCAACCGTTTGCATATACTGTCTGGAATATTGATTGATTGCATCAGTGGTAATCTGTTTAGTATATCTTTCCAGCCCGCCCAGGTTGACACCATCGCTTAAAATAGCGGTCCTGATTTGTGACTGCAAGTCTGCATAACTGGCGCCTGAAGTAATATTTTGCCGTAAAATGCTTTCAACAGGATCAATCAGATTTATATTTAATCCGGATTCCGTTAATGAATAAACCGTCTGGGTAATACTTGATTCCTTTATCAGATTTAGTTTTTCTACCTGATTAGTAGTCTTTTTTTTCTGGTAAGCAGCAAAATACTGATTGTGCAAGCCATCTACCTGCGTATAGGATTCAATGAATTTTTTGATATTGTCTTTGTATTCCTTTGACAATATTATTCTCTGCAGCTTTGATTTTATCTTTAAAATCAGCTTCAGATTGTTTACGTTGTTCTTTATTTTTCCATTGGACAACTCGAGCTCCTTTGTCAGCGATAAAATATCATCAAAAATCTGTTGTTGTATGCCCGGAATATTTTTATTGAAGCTATCAACAGATGCCTGAATTGTATCTATCAGATTCTTGATGATTTTATCTTGCATGGATTTTTATTTATACTACATTGGTTGGATCAGCTGGATCTGGAATTAAATCCTTAATCAGACCTTCAGCTGTGCTGATTTCTTTAGCTTTCTGTTCAGCATAGTCGGAAATAATCTTTTCTTTTTCTTCGACATCCATTTCCAGAAAAGGTTTTGCGCTTTCTTTTGCAGGATATTTGCTGATTGCCATGTCGACAAAATGTGAAATATTACAGCTGATTATAAAATCTTTGTAGGAGATACCTTTGTTAGACAACATAGTCATTTTTTCATCTGTAGTGATGCCCGGCAGTGGATCCAATTCGAAGATGGTACTTACACGTTTGGCAACTTGAGGATCATTGTAAAACTTCTTTGAAGCAATATCCTTCTGTAAGGGTACCAATATGCACGGCGACATGCCTGCAGTATTTAATTTCCCGTATTCGTCGACAAAATATTGAGAACCCAATAAATCAAATTTCTCCGGAACATTGATTTTCGGAGCGATTCTTTTACGCTCGTTTTCATTCGGAACGACAATTTTGTATCTATAGTCCATAGAAATGGAAGTGATTCTTTCCATGATATAGACAATATCTTCCGCAATAGAGTGAACAAAATTGTTTAATTCATCCTTATCCACCTCTTTTGCTTTTCCGGATTCCACCAATGGGGTAAGTGACAGAAACTCCATGTTGATGGACGACAAACCACTGTCAATGAATTTATCTACTAATCGGTCCAGCTCTTTAATTACATTTACATCTTTCATTAAGTATCCAACCGGTGGCGTCGGTATTCCTGAAAACTCTTTCATGAGATTCATGTCGATTTGGATATTACCATATGAGCTGACAGGAATCTTTCCTCCGGAACACTTCGTACATGGAACGGTTTCTGTTTTAGCAGTGGTTAATCCGGCCACTCTTCTGATTTCTTTCCCGGTACCATTACAAGTGCTGCAGCTGTTAGTCGTATATTGCCATTTCTCAGAATGTATATGTTGTACCAACTCTGCAATAAAGTCGGAAAAGGTCATCAGCGCCTGATCAAAATCCGGAATAATAGAAGATAAGCGACTTTCCCAAACCGTATCGCTGTCAATGGATTCACAATATTGACCGCGGACTTTAAATGCCGGTAAATAACCTAAACCATGTGAGTAATCGAGAACAACATTAAAATCAGTGCTTCCATTGATTTGCTCCAGGCGTTGAACGCGTTCTGTGTCTACTACCCAGTAGACTAATTTGTCTCTAAGTTTTATTCCGTTCAAATCATACTCCGCTTCAGAGATTCCTTTTAAAACACAGTATTCATCTTCACTGTATCCTACAACTTTATCAGAATTAAAGATAAATGATTCAGGTTTCAGGTATTCACTTTTGCTGCCGGCAGTATTTAGAGGAAAAACAAATACAATTGCATTGGCGTCAATCAGGTAGTTTTTTAAGCCAACTGAAAACATCCAGTTTGTCAAACTGCCGTGTTTAGGATAGTTTTTCTCAAAATAAATTCGGGGTGTTTCTTCTAGTTTTATGTTTGCCGGCAAGTTTTTTTCATCATAGTCTATAATCCAATCTTGAGATCGTCGAATTTTAGATAGTGAAGAAACTATTTTATTGCAGGGTCCTTTGGTTTTAGCTCTGTGATTGGCAACCCGATAATCTTTTATCGTCTGACTTTCGTTTGGCCTAAACTGATCAATCAGAATTTTCGGAGTGGTGCCGTCGAAGTGTATCTTCAGTTTTTCGTATAATTCTTTAGTGATGGTATAGGCATTGTGGCGTGACGTTCCCTGAATGATACGCGTTAAAAGATCTGGAGTTAAGTTCATTACTGTTAATTAATAAATACAGGTTGTACTCTTGCGAGTCGATTATATCATAGCTCTGCCCGATGCATAAGATGCTTTATTCTTGAATTTGAATAAAAAAGGAATTTTTAGCTTGCAATAAGCTGCTTCTACAAGAATCATGTAATTCTCTGAAATAACAGATGGCACCATGTTGCCTCCGATGCTGTAGGCGGCATAAATATCGTACAGTTTATAGACTGGTTTTTTTTTGTCTGACTTTGTTTTTTCTCTGGAGTACCAAAAAGTAGGGTAAAAGTTTTCTACATGAGGATACTGTCCGGTTTGCATCGATGCGAGCTGAAATGCCAGTTCATCAGCCATCGTGGAATTTGCAAACCTGGTACAATCAATTTTTGGGTTTTCAAAAACAGCTTTTACTGTTTCAAAGTATTTTTTTGTTTCCTTTGATTTTTGAAAATAAATAAACTCACTGCTGTAATTCCAGAACGGTTGATCACCATACGCAGCTTTAGCGTTCTCAATATTACACCATACGCTGTCTGTAGCAATGCCGGAGTTCGATATCGTCCAGGGTATTGCTTCCAAAGAATCGAACAGGTCATTAACCGGCTTTTTCATCCATGCCATATCAACATCTAAAAAAATAGTTTTGTCAAATGGTGTCAAATCATAAATACATGTTTTGGCTTTAATGTATTCAGTTTTTCCAGCTGTAGTGTAGCACTTTTTGGGTGCAACTATGATTTTACTAAATAATCTGGATAATTTAACGGATACACCTTCCTCCACCACCAGCGCAATTTTTACATCAGGATTTGATGCAATTAAGGTAACGGCAAGATTTTCTGCCATTTTTAAATAAATTGGATGCCCTAAAGCGATTAATAATATTCCTTTTTTCATGAACAAGAATTTGATGATTTGCAATTACTGTTGTTGCCGTTCAGCACTTTTTTAAATTTAAATTTGGCTTTAGCCATTGCATCCGTGGTATTTTTCCAATCCGGATCCAGTGAACCCTGCTGAGAAATCGATTCTCTGAAAAAACCAATTCTGGAAGAGCTGAATAATACATTGTCATGCTTCAGCGCGATGGCCAGCATTCTGTGAAACCAAATCGGTGTTTTGTCAACTTCTGTATTGTATTCTTCCTCCACTTCTGTAGAAACACGGCGATAGATGCCGGAGGATTCTTTATAAAACTTTTCTGTTACCGGGAATTGAGGACCATGCGGGTAAAATGGCAATCGGATTAAATTAGTGATTAATGATGTCGGATATTTAAAACCAAAGGCGTTTTCATCATTCCAGTATTCTACCATAGTAGTGTAACAATCCTCAAAAATCCTTTTAAAAACATTGCTGCAGGCAATTACATTTTTTGCATCATCAAGAATGCAATACTTAAAACACTCATCTATTGCCACAGTGCCTTCCATCAGCAATTCCGGAAACTCTATCTGAGCGATGTCCCAATATTGTTCCAGTGAATAATTGAACTCAGTATCGTCATCATCTTTGCTTACAATAAATTCAATTTTCGGCTGAGGACAACAGGAAATAAATGAGCAATTAAATTCGATACCCAGTAATTCGCTTATTTTATCTAACAGCTCTTGTCCGTAATAAATAGCAACCGGAATTGTGGCATATCCATCACCACTGGTGGAGCTAGTGACATTAAACTTTACGGTCTCTTGTATTTTCAGGTTGTCAATAGAGATGCCGGCTCCATGGGGTAGACTGTCAATAATTTCTATTTTGATATCATTGGATCCGGTAGCACCGGTGGTGAATGCAATTGAAATACTGCCATTGCCGCTGTTAAAGGTAATCGGCAAAGTTTGTGGCGAGACGCCGTCATCAATGATGACATTTCCGGTTAAATCACTGTAGTTGGCTATGTAGTCAAAAGTGATGTTGTAATAAAGGCCGGTTATATTTGCTGTTACCTGGTAACTGGCAGCTGATCCGTAATAAACCAGCTTTGTTCCATCCCAGTAAAATGATTTACCGATTTTAGTGGTTGGCGTTGTACTGCTCACTGTATTAATAAATCCGTAGGCATTATTAATAAAACTTCCTGCAGGTATATTTGCAATCGTAAATGTATCCGATACCAAAGATGAAGTAGTTGAATGATTGATGTCAATCGTGTCATTTAGAAATGCCAGGAATTGCGTTTTTCTTCCTGAAGAAGTATCAGCACCGGAGTATCCTACTTTTACAAAATAGACGTTTCCTGAAACTGCAACCGTTGTAATTGGAAGCGTATTCCAGCTTACAATGTATACTTTGCTGCCAATGTAAAACTGTAACTGAGTCTTTTTTGGGAATGTTAACTCGAAACTTAGATTACTGCTGGTGACCGGGTCAAACGGATTGGCAGAGAATTTCTCGTCGAGAATTACAGGGAAATTACCTGAGTAGCATAAATTATAGGGATTCGAAACCGGCAGTTGTTCATCATCATATAGCGTTATGAATTTATACATACAGCAAACAGGCTTCAGCTCTATGTCTTCATCCAGTTTTTTTTCGCAGATATCAGTTCTGAAAACCTCAATTTTATCGAAATAAAAACCTTTTTCAGCATCGCCCGTATTGTTGCATCCATCAGTGTAAGGAGCGCCAACTTCATCGCTTTTGCTTCTGCATTTAAAAGCAAATGTTATATTATTTACAGTTGCCGTAGTTACACTAAAATTGGTTTCTACTAAATGTATAACGCTGTCTGGTATTGATTTTATCACAACTTCATCTAACATAGTTGAGTCATCAAATATTCTTAAAACGATTTCAAAAAGCGAATCAGATATGTAAGCAAATTTTACTTTAAAGTATCCAATATTGTAATCACATTCTTGATAAATTGTCCCTGTGTAGCATCCAGTTGTAAATTGATATGCAGCTCTGCCGTCTTTCCAGATAAAATCATCCGCAGTCCATCCGGATAGATCTGTGTCAAACTCTCCATTCTCAATTACGTTTTCGCGGTCACAATTACAGCTTTCTGCCGGATTAATGCCACAGATACCTACATAAAGCTTATCTGATACCAGGCGAGGCGTGCCGACTATTTGTACCTGCGATTTTATGGCGAAATCTTTGTATACCGGTAAGGCATAACTTGTTTTTTGATCGCACATCCTGAATGGCAAATCATTAAAGTTCAAAAAGGAGAATTCCGGGCTGATAACGTTTAGTGACAAGACTTCATTATTACTTGTTTTGGGTGGTATTCCGGCACGCCGAAATCAGAATTGGTATAAAATTAGTTTTTTTTCTTAAATAATGCACTTTTAAGATAATTTAATTAACTTTGGGTTTCATCTGAGTGCAAACTAGTATTAATAGTTTTATGGTTTACAGAGAGAGGGTTTCTACCCTCTTTTTTTATTTCCGCTGCCGGAACTAAAATAACTTCGATTTTGTTATATTTGAATTGTAAACCAAACTTATGAAAAAGCTACTCCTTGTTTTTTGTATATTTTGTTTTATTACCGAGATACAAGCACAAAACAACTTTTTCTACACTTCAGTAGTTAATGTAGATTCTTCTTTGTCAAAATTGACGCTTTTTAAAAATTCACAACTTTGGTTTATTAATTCATTTAAAGACTCAAAAGAGGTTATTCAATTCTCTGACACAGAAAAAGGAGAAATCATTGGAAAAGGCAGCTTCAAATCATTTACTAATGATGGAACTTTTTGTGGTGATATTAATTTCACCGTATCGTTATTTGTCAAGGACGGGAAATATAAGTATGAGTTTAAAGATTTCTACCACGACGGAGCTGGTAGTAGTTTTTGTAGTTATGGTTATTTAAATAATCCTCAAACTAGCTTTATGTGTGCAAAGTTATACTTAAAACAAATCTTATTGTTTTCTGATGCCCACATGAAAGATATTATAAAATCACTAGATATTTACATGGTAAAAAATTCAAACAATGAATGGTAATACAACAAAAAGAGTAATCTTCATTTTAGCCTTCCTAATATTTATATCTTCTTGTAAAAAAGAGAGACAGTGTCACAATGGATGTTACATTGTTTTTTATGGAATAGCTGAAAATGATACAATGAGAGAAGAAGATATTACAGCCCCTGGTTATACTATATGCAAAGTTTGGTCTGAATACGAATCAAATCCAAATTCTAAATTAAATTGCAACGGTTCTGGTTGTACCGAATTAGTTTGTCATTAAAATTTAGGAATAAACGTAAAGTCTGCAGTTCCATCTTCAATTCTGTATTGCACATTATCCAACCATCCATATTGAATATTTCCTTTGCAGCTGTATGTTGTCAATGCATGCGGATTTGCTCTTAATGTTTTATAGTCTGCATAACTGAGCGGATAATCCTTTATTTCATCCAGTTCCGCTGCCAGATATGGTACCGCATCCAGCTGTAGCTCGAATTTTGTTTTATCCAGGGTTTCGTTTTCAGCAATGGCATTTAATTCCTGAACATTAAACCCGGTGTATTTTCCTTTGGCAAAGTAGTTCGCTTCTCCGGAAGAGAAATCCAGTCGGGCGGCGCTTTGATTCTTGAATCCTTTCAAAAGGTCTTGTATCCATCGCATAGCATTACGAATAGGGGATATCCTGAAGTTGAAAATTGAATCCGGATCAATAATGTTTTCTGCTCCGGAAATGCCTCCCTGCTCAACAACGATATCGCTGCCATCGCGTTGCATGCAGATGATAAAGGTGTCTTCGTCGTATCTCCAGTCTTTTGAATTGTCATTTCCTTCACGTTTGGTGATTTCAATGGCATAACCGCTGGCTATAAATTTGCAGATTCGCTCATAAGTGGTTTTTACCTGAAGGTTTAATTTGTATTCCCGAGCCGTCAAAAACTCATCTAACCCGTTAAACTGCTCTGCTTCCCATTTGTCGTATCCAAATTTGAAGATGTTGTACATCGCTTTGGAGTTTACTTTCTTGGTGACACTCACTTCACCCAGATCCAGTACTATCTCATCTTTGTAGAAATATTTTACTTTCTCGATACGCAGTCGCTCAAAACCGGGTCTGTTTGGGTCTTCTTCCACCACACAGCCAATATTGTCAATGGCATTCACTGAATCGAATACTTCTTTAAACGATACGGAAAACACTGGTTGTGTGTTGGTGTCTCGGGTCTTATTGATTTGACGGATAAACAAACCTTTGGTGATGGCTTTAATTGCACCCTCTCCATCAGCAGCAGAAATGTAAGGCATTGCATCCGGACGGCCGTAAAAATCACTATACACCCGCATGTTGCCATTTGTGGTAGCCTCCACAATGCGGCTAAATACTTCATTCAACAAATATTGTTTACAGGGCGTGGTGCTGCACTTAGAAAGATTGGTAATTTTAAAGTAGGATTCTTTACTGAAATTAATGTTCATGCTATTAAACAACGTTCCACCGGTTGTCTGAAAAGCGAACTTAACCGATAATATCAATTTTTCTCCCGGATCCAATGTGATATCCTGGTCAATGGTAATGTCTGCATCACACGAATGGGTATCACCTACATTAACGGATAGATTTGCACTTGTATATAATGTGACCAATGAATTATCTACTTTTTTCTTGATCAATGTCAACTTTATTGTAGGATCACCGGCTAATGTACTTACGTCAACACTAAACTGAAACTTTTGTCTGATATTGACATGGAAAGCTGTGTTGTCATTGCATCTGTCAGAAATATTATTGATGAATAAATAATCTTCCTCGCCATCAGCGCCGCTGGTCTGTGGATTGAGGTACCATTGCACCAGTGGGCTTCCATAGATGGTTTCCAGTTCTGAAAGATTTATTTCCAGTGGAGGATAAATAAACAACTCATACGGACTAGGAGGATAATCAAACGTATTAGTGATATCGGTAAACCATACCTGTGCCATATCTTCAGATAAATTTCCCTGGTTACTTAACACAATCGCCTTGCTGGGTAAATCAATTTCTTTTCCCAGGTATTCATAAGGCTGCATGTCTGTCACGCCGTCAAATGCTTTCAGGCTGTCCAGGTTTACCTTGGTTTCTTCGTTCAGCTTCCACATCATACGGAATCCTTTCTGCTCTACATCCGTTTTGATGCTACAATAAGCACCACATTTATCTTCGTACAGATCAAAAAACAATTTCAGGTCCAGTATTGTTTCATAACAATCGATACAATCTTCACAGGCATATTCTATTTTCAGGTTCACGACAGCATTAATGCCTTCCGCTGCGTATGCATCCTTTATCAGTTTTAAACCAACCGGGTCATCTATTTCCAGCTGCGTCAAGCTGCTTTCAAAACTTACACCTCTGTAGTTGCCGCTCCGGATCAGTCGGATGATGAAACCATCAAATCCCAGCGGTTCTTTCTTTAAAACTACCGGTGTTTGTCCATCGGAATTAGTGAGGTCGTATAGTGTGAATCTGAACATCTTAGAAATTTCTGGTGTTTAAAAATTCGGATCTGTTGCCGCCTTGCTGTAAAGAATAGGTAAAACCATTCTTATCCAGCTGAATATTGAATGTCGGGTGTTTGGATATCTGATTTCCTACAGCCTCGCCAAATTTGTCATAATCCAGCTCAATATTTTGGTTGTAATTATTGACAGACATCATTTCTCTTCCCTTTTCAATCGTTGAATGACTGGCAGCCGGAGCATTGGGATAGGCTGCTAAATCAGATTTTAAAGAGTGGCCATTCATTACATCATGTGCGATACCATACTTATCAAGCATCTGTGCAAGCATCAGGCTTTCTTTATGTGTAATGATTGCTTTGCCGCCACCATCATACATTAACTCAGGGCCTTCTTCTCCAACCCATTTAAAACCTGCAGGAGAACTTTTCGTACCTTTTGCAAACTGAGGAAGCGGTGTGGAGGCGATGGTTGCCAACTGGACAGCTCCCAATAAGGTTGCTGAAGCAACGGCAATTAATCCCAATGGTATAAAAGGCTTTGTTTGTGCTGCATTCAGGATGGCTAATGCCAGTGCAACTCCTGCTTGTGCTAAATCGGCATCACGTTGTTTTTTAGCCTGGTCATTCTTTAATTTGGCTTCCTGTCTCGCGTACCGGTCCTGAATTCTTGCCTTTTGTGCTTCCGTCAAATTTTTATTGGCCAGCTCGCGGTCTTTCGCTTTCTCCAGCTGGGCAATTTTAGCATCCGTTTGCTGTTGACCTTGTTGTACAATAAAATTTGATATAGCACTTTCTAAACTACCAATCAGCTGGTAGGTTGCTGTAATTGCCTGTTGTTTTGTTTGCTCTGCATTATTGCGGTCGCTGATTTCTGCCTTGATTTCGATTAAGCGTTGCTGCCTTCTGTCTTCAGATTGCTTTGCTAATATATCCAACCTCGCTTTTTCCTGTTCTGCTTCCAGTATTCTGCGGTTTACAAGTGATTGACGATATAAATCCTCCTCTTTTTGAAGTTGTTCTTTCAGCAGTTTTATACGTTCTTCATTTCGGGTTTTGATGTCCTCTTTCAGCTGCTGTTCAATTTCTGCGATTAATTGACGGCGTCGCATCAACGATTTTTTGTATTCATCGTTGTCTTTTTCCAGTTGTCGGGCTCTTTGCTCGTCAATCGCTTTCAGCTTCTCTTCGGAAATCTTTTTCAGCTGCAGTTGTGTATCTAAAAATTGAGACAATAAATCGGTTTCTTTATCTCCCAGGTCTTTTTGTTGATCTACTACTTTTTTTATGTCTGCATCAGAAGAAAAGAACAATCCGGCAACAATGCCGGCAACACCATTCCAGTTACGGATAGCTTCCAGTTTAGAGTTAGATTCTGCAGCTGCATCTAATTGGTTTTTAAGTGCAGCTTTTTCTGCATCTACACTATCTAGTGCCTGAGTGATTTTAATTTGTCGTAATCGGATGATATCTTCTTCCGCTTTACCAATTAATCGTAATCTCTTTTCTTCCAAATCAAATACGCGCAATGCTTCTTCTGATGCCTCCACTTGTTTTACAGATATATCTACATTTTTCTGCAACTCACTGTTTACACCGCCAATGGCCTCTTTGATTTTATCCCAGTTCATGGCAATGGCAATAAGTAATCCAACACCGGTTGCAGCAATAGCACCGGCAGCTACCAATCTGAAAATACGTAAAGCACCGGTTGTTTCACCAATTACTAATGCATACAGTTTTTGTGCTGCCACACTAGCATATGTTTTTAAAATAGATTGATCTAATACTACATTACTGACCTGTTGCAAACCCTGAGTAATAGCCATCAATGAATTAATCTTCAACAGCGCAACCTGGTATTCCTGATTCTGATCACCCAGCAAATTCATGATTCCTTCCGTTACCTGCATGCTGGCACTTAATGTCGCGGCGCCTTCCGTCAATGCCTGAAAACCCACATTGTCCTGTGACAAGGCAGATATTTTAGATTTCAGGTCGCCCAGCTGGTCTTTAAGTTCTGCCGTCTCAGCAATTAATCGCTGTTCATCCTGCTGCATGCCGTTAAAGACATCAGAGCTTTGTTTGCCCTCCTGTCTCATTTGTTCCATAGCCGTCTGTAAGGTGATGATGGCCTGAGTATTTTCCCGGATTTTAGTAGTGATTTTTTGCTCATTGTTACCGAAAGACTCCAGCGCAATTTCCGCTGCTGCAACTTCTTGTTCCAGCTTTTTATACTGGTCAGAACCTTTATCTGCGGCATTGGCAAGTAACTCTTTTCCTTTTGTGACCAGAATGTTTAATCCCTGCATGGCAGTGGAGGACTTACCCAGCTCTGCTTGCAGCTGCTTGAACGTTTGAATGCCAATTTTACCAATTGCTGCTTTTTCAAACTTATCCGCGGCTTTGGCCAGATCTTCCACTGACTTGGTATTTTTGCCAATTAAGGAATTGGAATCTTGCAGCTCAGCATTGTTCTTGGCTATCTGAGCATTCATGTCCATAAGGACCTTTTTTTCTGTTGCGCCTAATTTCTGGAAGGAACTGTTAGCGTTATCAAGGCCATCAGTGTTGGCTTGAAACTCGATAATAACTTTTTCTGACATGGGTCTGTCATTTATTCTTGGGTGGTGTTTTGGTACGCGTGGCTTCTTTTAATTTCCTGTTTAAAGCTTTCAGGTAACTGTAAAAAGTCATTTTGCCGATCGCGTCGAGTTTTAATTCATCAAAGTCACATACAAAAAGCATTTCATTGTATTGCTTATTTTCTACTTCCCTGATATAATTGCTGATAGATTGTCCATATGCAAACTGTTGAGGTTCCTTTCCACCTCCACGTAATTCTTTAAATTCTCGTCCTGTCCTTCTAAATATGTGAAGAGTTTTTTCAAAGGCTGTTGCAAAAAAAAATCCTCCACATTCGCGTTTTTCTTCCAGCTGCTGATTTTTTTCATGGCGACCTCCAGATCGTAAATGTCAGCATGCTCGTCTTTAGAGAAAAAATGTACAGCTGCCACACGGTATAAACTCTCCAGGTCAAATGCCATGTAAACAATTCGTTCTTTCAGCTGGTCATTTATTCGCTTAAACTCTGTTTTAGCTTCGAAAACGTTTTTATGGTCTCTGCTTAGTACGGCTTCAGATGCCTCTATGTGCTTTTCAATATACTCCTTTGTAATCTTTGCTTTCATCAATCCCCATTCTTTCAGCAAATGATAACCTCTGTGCGGAGGTATATTCATAGGATCCGCAAATTCATAATAATCCACACCCTCGCAGGTAAATGCATACTTTACTTCATAATTGCTCATAGGCACCTTATTACGCTTAGGAAGTTTTGATAAAATGAAATCACTTATTTTGCTGAATCTGCTCATACTCTTTAACTTTTTGTTCTAATTGATAACTGTGGCCATTCTTTACAACCATATCATGTTTTATGATCTGGAAGCTGTTTTTTCTAAGTAATGTTCTTGCCTGAACACCTGGCAATGCATCTTTTTTAAAAACTTCGCCGCCACCTTCACAGTTACAGGTGCCGACAAATTTCCATCCCAGGGACTCAATAGTTTGTCTCATTGTCATAAATCCTGATTAATGGGGTTATAGGGTGAATAACTTAAAACGAAACTTAAAACAGTGTTGATTCCGCAAATAGTAAGCACAAACCACAAAGTTTCAATGCAGACATAACGGTCATCCATTACCCAAAAGAATACCCCCCAGATACTGGACATGCAAATCACACAGAGATAAAGAGGTTTTTTAATCCATTCCGGAAGAGGATGCAACAACGGTCGAATGCAGCCGAATTTCATGCCTTGCCAGCAGCAAACGTGAATAGCAACGATTTTAAGGGATGTTATGAGTGCAAATTCTATCATAATAAGGTTCTTACATGTGCTTCAAATTGTTCTTTAGTCAATTTCTCAGACTCTTGTGTTAATTCGTTTGTACCTTGCTTTTGAGATAAAAAACAACTGCCATTTGGTCGTTCATAAAGATATAATGTCCAGGCTTTATCAGACTTGAACTTAAATAGTACTTTTTTGACTTTGGATTCCATAATAAATATTTAAGCGCAAACCGGTGTAACATTTGCCTGAGGCTGCACACCATTGATTTTTTTAAAGGTCAATAAAAAACAACTCACTACTGTCGAATCGCAGAGCGTAACTGTCTCAAAGTTTACCGGCTCCGGTTGTGCTGTGATGCGAACGGTATAATATCCATTGTACCGATTAAAGTATGCCGGTGGCACCTGGTCTTCTGTCAGCACTAAATGTCCGTCTCCATCAGAGGTAACCTTTACAATGGTAACTTTTTGTTTGTTCTCAATGTGGAGGTAATAATCTGTATTTGGGGTCAGAAAAGTAAAGAATTTCACTGATTCCGGACAATCCGGACAATCGAAACTAAAACAGTTGGTGCAGCTCATAATGATTATTTACTACTCAAAGTTAATAAAATTGTCGAATAGCACAATTTTAAGTAAATATTTTTATGAACCAGGACATTTCAGTGTTGCAGAAATATCGAACGGTGTCCAGGGCATCGGCTTGTTTAGTGGGGTCGGAGCGGTCTCCTTTATCTATGGTACCATCTGGTAGCATTTTTACATACTGCATATCGAATATGACAGCTGAAGCATTTTCCTCATCAATTACCCACTGGTAGTTGGCGAGTAATGCATTTACCAATACCTGATTTTCTTCGAGCTTTGGATTGCTAAGCGGCTGCCTCATCTGGCCTGCAGATAATCCCAGTTTTTGTTTTATGATAGTATAGTAGTTTTTGTTATCCATCACCAGGGCAGATGAATTCTTTCCGGTAGCATCACCGGTTACCAAGAACAAAGGATTATTTACTCCGTATGTAGCCCAAATCACATCACAGAGTTTGTAAATGTCACTGTTGGGTAACTTAAAAGATCTCGGAATCCAAATGGTATCATCATAATGCTGTATGATACTGCAGCAAATCGGATTCTTGTTAAAGTCGAACACCAACCAGATGGGATGCTCATAGTTGACTTCACATTTGCCGACATGTTTTTGTTCGTCGAATGCATACGCCCATCTTGATTGATCCTTGGTAAAGTATGGGCGCTGTTGGTACAATGAAACGTAAATCAGTGGATTTAATCGTTTAATCTCCTCATATCGCTCGAGTGAGTGTCGGGAAGGCCAAATTGCTTCTCCGATTTGGCGCGGGTCATAATCGTTTATCAAATCTTCTCGCACTGCGGGCAATGTTACTATCTCCCAGTCCGGTTCACTCTTTAATATTCTGCCGGCTAAATCATCCTCATGCCAGCGAGTCAATGTAATTAGCTGCTGACTTTTATTGTGGAGACGTGTTTTAAATACAGAGATGTACCAATCCCACAAACGATCCCGGAAGACTCCGGAAAATGCTTCTTTTGCATCTTTGATGGGGTCGTCAATGATTCCCATATCAACGGATGTACCGGTTAGAGCGCCTCCAACACCAACGGATTTCACACGACCTCGATATCCTACCACTTCAAACATTTCGGAGTTTCTGAGGAAATTTCCCAATCCTTCCGTTTTGCTGTTTTTCTCGTTTAGCTTGGTACCCGGGAAAACATTACTGTAAGTCGGGTCCATAATTATACGCTGGATGTCGCGGTTAAACTGAGAGGCAAATGTCTGATTGTATGCACAAATAGCAATTCTTTTATCCGGATTCTTTCCCAGTACATAGGACGGCAGCCTCCTTGTCGACATCTCGCTTTTACCGACCTGTGGAGGTAAATAAACCATCAGCTTCTTTATCTTTCCTTCAGCAAACAATTGCAGCTTTTGTGCTAACAGTGCATGATGCCAGTTAATTTCAAAATCGGGTTTTGTGTATTTAATGAAAAGCAGGAAGTTCTTCCTGGCTTCTCTTCTTGCTACCAATTCGAGAACAATGTCGTTATGTGTTTGCGCGTTTTGCAAGGAATTTTAATAATTCTTCTGTGGATACTTCAGGTAAACTGTCTGCCACTATTGATAAATTTTCCGGTACAATTGGAATACCATCTCCATCCCGCGGCGGCGGCTTTGGTGCCGGGTATGAACCCTCGAGCTTGGTTATCTCGCGCTCGATACGCAAAACAGCATTCATACCAGAGGGTGTACCAACATATTCCCTGCCTAAGGAACGCTTCAGCTTTTTCAATCCTTCAATCTTCTTTCTTCTGATGCGGTCAATGCGGTCGTCTTCATCCTGATTCCATCGCTCTCTGGCTTCCTTGATATACCGTTCTGCCTGTCTGGTAGATATTGTATTTCCCTTGTCATCTTTGAACTGGACTAAAATCTGAGCCTTGATGTCTGCAATAGCCCAATCATCAATTATCCACTCCTGAATGGTGCGGACTCTTTTATCAGTTACTAATTTGTTTGACTTGGCGGCCATTACATGCGTTTGATGACGGCAATATGTTTTTTCAGTTCAAAAAGACGGTCTTTTATTTTCTGGGCTTCTTTTTCCCGGAACATTTTTATTTCCGGATCTGGTGCGCTGTCCATTGGACTATCCTTTTCTTCATAGGATTTCAACGCATCAATCTCGATATCGCGCTGGTCCTCCAGATATAAAACTATAGATTTTTTAATGTCTAATGCCATGGGTTTAAATTAATAGTGGGTGCAGTAACCTTTGCTTACTACACCCACCGGTTTTTAGTCTCTACTTTTGTTAAAGGTGTTTGTAAACGGGTCGTGAACCACCTGACAAGTAATCAGGCAATCCTCTTTAATTTCCAGTGTTGTGTGATTTTTTGTCACCAACTTACTGGAACCCTTTACTTGAAAGGTCTCATTTACGTTAT
This sequence comes from Chitinophagales bacterium, assembly GCA_020848255.1. Classification (GTDB taxonomy): domain Bacteria; phylum Bacteroidota; class Bacteroidia; order Chitinophagales; family JADIYW01; genus JADJSS01. The sequence continues at coordinate 962 of JADLAJ010000304.1, read as the reverse complement.
CTAAATTGATAACCTGATTTGCTTTTTCGATAAAGTGCCCTTCAGTTGAACTTGGAGCGACGTTTACCCTTGTTGCTGTTTTTGCTGTTTGCATTGGTTTTAATTAAAATTGTTAACAATTAATATTCATACCTCATGAGTGAGAAATATTTATCACCTGAAATTGGGACCAGTTCTTCTATTTGTTCTTTTGCTGCATTTTCTAACAACTGCTTTCCGTTTTCAGTAAACACGGTAGAAAATCTCTCCCCCTGGCGTTGGATGTATTTAATCTCTTGAGACAAAAATTTAGGAACTCTGTAAAGTGAAGCAATGGCATCTTTTGCATTATTATTTTCTGCTGATACTGCTAAAAAGAACATTCTGTCTGTACTTGGACAGTAACAGCGTACAAAAGCCAAATCAATACCGTTTACGCTGCCTTTAAACAATGTATAAACTCCGATATTCATACCCCCATGAGTCCCTTTTAAGTACTGTTCGTCTTTTTTATCAGTGTAAGTATCGAGCTCGGTCAGGTTTTCAGAAATAAACATGAACAAATAGTCACTACCATGCAATTCTTCCATGAATGACAACACGGCTGATTTTATTTCCTCGTTTTCTTCTTGCAAGAAATCCTGAAAAGTGTATTTTTTATCATGCACTTTGTTCCATAATTCTGCTTTTAAAGCGACCCCATGGATGAAATAGTAATCTGAATGGTCAGCAAATTCAACTGCATTCTGTGATACGCTATGGAGTCTGCCTTCCACATCTCTGTTTATTTTAACCGGAGGTTGGATGGCAAACACAAAATTTTCATATTCGTAAGCATTAAAGCAATTTGATTTAATCAATTTTTTGTACTGCTTGAATTTGAAGTCATCCAATACATTTATTTGCTCAAAGAAATCGTAAAAAGACACCCAGCCAAAGTTTGACCATCCATTATAGTTTGAGTATTCCCACACGGAAGCCCC
>JADLAJ010000303.1 GCA_020848255.1 Chitinophagales bacterium | reverse complement strand
TGAAGCCTTTTTTATTTTTATAGTATCTAATTTTCAAATTAACACATCTTCAAATTTTCAAATTATTCACTATATTTGATACATGGATATTTCTCAGATAAAAAAGCTCATCCAGTTATTAAACGATAATAATTTAGGTGAATTAAAAGTACAGGAAGGCGATTTTAAAATTACCATCCGCCACAGAGATTATGCAAAAACCAGCGGTGTGGCATCTGTCGTTGCTGCACCTGCAACTGTATCGGCTGCTTCGGCACCTGCTACAACTAACGATACCAAGAAAGAAGAAACACCTGCAGGAAATTACAGCACAGTTAAGGCTCCGATGATTGGTACGTTCTACCGCTCCGCAGGCGAAGGCAAAGAACCCTTCGTAAAAGTAGGCGACAAGGTGAAAAAAGGCGATGTATTGTGCATCATCGAAGCGATGAAATTATTCAACGAAATACAAAGCGAAGTTTCCGGAAAGATTATTAAAGTGATGGTCGATAACGCACAGGCCGTGGAATACGACCAGCCTTTGTTTCTGGTAGAACCGGCTTAGTTACCTCAAGACTTCATCCGCATCTATCCAGTAAATGTTTCCTTTCCCGTTTTGCAATTGACCAATTTCTTTTAAAAATGTATCTAAGCTTAATTTTGTTTTATAGCTTTTCTGAATGCTGTTTCTGTCACTCGTAAAGAAGAAATATTTTTTGTCAAAACTTACAAACGGACAATAATCCAGGCCTTTGGAATTTATATTTTCGCCTAAGTTTTTGGCAGGCAGCCAATCGCCTTTCGCATCTTTTTTACTGATGTATAAATCGCCGCCGCCCAGATCATCTTCTCTGCCGAAAGAAGTAAAAATGATATACGAATCATCCGGCGAAACGAACGCATTAAATTCATAGAATCTGGAATTCACCGTTTCCGGCAATACGAGCGGTTGAGTATATTTTCCATTTTCTAATGAACTCACCCAGATGTCTTCCTTGCCAACAGCCTTTTCTTTGTACGCCGCAGTAAAATATAGTTTTCCATTAGTAGTAACTGCAGGATAAAATTCGTTAGCATCTGTATTTATGGGTGCGCCAAGATTTTCAGGTTCACTCCAAACACCCTTTATTTTTTCTGTTTTCCAGATATCAAAATCTTTTACCGCACTGTCTTTTTGCAAGGGCCGGTTCGATACAAAATACAGCGTATTTCCATCCGGAGTGAAAGTCGGCTCTATATCGCTATACTTTCCGGAAAATGACGCCAGTTCCACCTTCCATTTTTTGCCGTCTTTTGTAAGGTGTAAAATAGAAGAAAAAACATTTTTGTTGCTTTCTACCGTAATAAACAGTTCATCCTGTTTGGGCGATAACGCAAAGTCGCGGACAGAAAACGGTTGTATCTCTTTTGGAAGCATCAGCAAAACAGCACTGTCTTTTGGTGCAAGGCCCGGAATGGAAAAAGGCGACGGTTTCTTACCAAAGCAAAAAAGAGAACCAAGAAACAATATTGTCAAAATATATTTCATACTTTAAAAATAGTGATTATCGATAATCTTCTTTTAATTAATTTTTCTTTCCACCCTGAATCCAGCTTCAGGACTTGGGCTACAATAATTTATTATCGACACTACCCTTGAGATACAATTATACATGATTCCCATAAACACACTGCAAATTTTATGCACTAAGTTATTTGACTTGCACTGCACCTATCCCCCGCTAGCGGGGGAACTAAAGGGGGTGGAAACCCTTGGCTGCTTTTTCTCAACATCATCTATCCAATCCTCTAAACACATCCTGACTCCTTCAATATGTCTCAACACTTCATCATCTGTAAATCGTAGTACAGTAAAACCTAAATTCTCTAGTTGTTGCTGACGCACCTTATCGTTTGCTATAACATTCTCATCCAGATGCGTGATTCCATCCACCTCTATAATCAGCATCAGCTCTTTACACATAAAATCTGCAATATAGTTTAATACCGGCCTTTGCCTCCTGAACTGATATCCTTTTAGGCTTCTTGCTCTTAAAACATATTTCCACAAACAGGCTTCTGCTTTTGTCATTCGTTTTCTTAGAGCGTTCGCATAAGGCTGTAAGGTTTTGTTGTACGCGTGATTGTTGTATTTATTGGCTGTATTCATAGATCTTCTTCTCTTTCCACCCCCTAATCCCCCGCCAGCGGGGGACATGGACAGCAGTTTTCTTTATGTGACTACCATTGAGATACATTTACTGCATGATTTCCATAAAAAATAACGAAAAATTTAGCACTATCACATTGTCTTGCCATTCCTTATCCCTCACGATAGCTATCGGGACGGGTGAACCAAAGGGGATGGAAGGCGAAAGTTTGAAAAAAATACTCGTTAATTTTATAACTTAGCAATCAATTATGTTCCAGAAAATACTCATAGCCAACCGCGGTGAAATTGCACTGCGCATCATACGTACCTGCAAAGAAATGGGCATCAAAACCGTGGCTGTTTTTTCCACGGCAGATAAAGACAGTCTGCACGTAAAAAGTGCAGATGAATCATTTTGCATCGGTCCTCCGGCCAGCAAAGATTCCTATCTGAAAATGGACAGCATTTTAATGGCGGCGGAAATCACTAAAGCAGATGCGATTCATCCGGGTTATGGTTTTCTGGCAGAGAATGAAACATTCGCGAGAAAATGCGCTGAGAAAGGTATCAAATTTATCGGACCCACACCGGAGCAAATCAACGCGATGGGTGATAAAATTACGGCAAAGGCTACCATGATAAAAGCTAAAGTGCCCGTCATTCCGGGCTCTGAGGATTTGAGTACGGATATTATGTTTGGCAAAAAACTGGCGAAAGAAATCGGCTATCCCGTTATTTTAAAAGCTACGGCAGGCGGCGGCGGCAAAGGTATGCGCATCGTCTGGAAGGAGGAAGAATTTGAATCCAACCTGCACAACGCACAGGCAGAAGCCGGCGCGGCGTTTGGCAATGCAGGCATGTACCTCGAAAAATATATTGAAGAACCGCGTCATATTGAAGTGCAGGTGGCCGGCGATCAGTTCGGTAATGCTGCCCATTTTTCAGAGCGCGATTGTTCGATACAACGTCGCCACCAGAAACTGGTGGAAGAAAGTCCGAGCCCATTTGTGGATGATGAACTGCGCAAAAGATTAGGTGATGCGGCTAAGAAAGCAGTGAAAGCCATCAATTATGAAGGTGTGGGTACAATAGAGTTTCTGGTGGACAAGCACAAGGGTTTTTATTTCATGGAAATGAATACAAGAATTCAGGTGGAGCATCCGGTGACGGAAGAAGTGATTGGATTGGATTTGATACGTTTGCAAATAGAATTAGCGGCAGGAAAAAAACTGGAGCAATCCGAATACTTCCCGCAAGGCTGTGCTATTGAATGCAGAATTAATGCGGAAAATCCGTTTGATAATTTCAAGCCATCGCCAGGGAAAATTTTGAACTACCAGCCCAGCGGCGGCTATGGTGTACGCATCGATTCGCATGTGTACAATGGTTATATCATTCCGCCGTTTTATGATTCCATGATTGCGAAATTAATTGTAAAAGGCGCTACCCGAACAGAAGCGATTGACCGCATGAAACGCGCGCTGAACGAACTGAAAATAGACGGCATTAAAACCACCATCCCGTTTCACTTACAACTAATGGATAATGCCGATTTCCGCAAAGGTAATTTCACCACGAAGTTTTTAGAAGATTTTGAAATGAGCGAAGAAGAATGATTACCAACGCAGAGGATCTGCTTAGAAAATAAACTATGGCAAAAAACGATAAAATATTAATTGATGGTATAATTGATGATAGAATATTGGAAAATATACCATCAAATGAAAGAGATGAAGTTTTTGAATATTTTGTTTTTGAACAGCTTTTAAAAGATTATGACCTGTCAAATGATGAATTATTATTTGGAAATATTGATGGAAAGAATGATGGTGGTATTGACGGGTTTTTTACATTTGTAAATGGTCACTTAATAACTGACACTGATAAATTTATTTTTCCAAAATCTGGTTCGATATTAGAACTTTGGATTATTACTTGTAAATATCATGACACATACAGGCAGGCTCCTCTAGATAACCTTGTCGCAAGTATTTCGGAGTTATTTGATTTTACTTTAGAAAATCCAATGCTAAAAGGAGATTATTCAGAAGAACTTTTATTTCAAAGGGAAAACTTTAAACATGCTTATAGAAAGACTTCCCCTCGTTTATCTGAATTTAAATTGAATTTTTGTTATGCATCAAGAGGAAATACTGAAGATATTGGAGAATCAATTGTTTCACGCGGAAAACAATTAGAACAGATTGCTAAAGAATCCTTTGGAAACTGCCTGGCAAGTTTTAATTTCATAGGATCAACAGAATTAATTGAGTTAAATAGAAAAGCTCCAAATTTTTCACTTGATTTACCATTTTCAGATAACTTATCAAGCGGTGAAACATATATTTTACTTGTAAAGCTTAAAGACTATTATAATTTTATTTCTGACAATGGTAAATTAAGAAGATACCTCTTTGACTCAAATGTGAGAGATTTTATGGGATTAAACAGAGTTAATGAAGATATAAGAAATACCCTAGAAAATAACAACTCTCCAGATTTTTGGTGGCTGAATAACGGAATAACTATTTTAGCTACTGCAGCATCAGTTGTTGGTAAATCAATCCAAATTCAAGATATTCAGATTGTAAATGGCTTACAAACTTCTGAATCTATTTATCGATATTTTAGTGTCGGAGGTACTGATATGAGTAATAGATCACTACTTGTAAAAGTTATTGTATCTAATGATAGTGCTAATAGAGATGAAATAATTAGAGCGACAAATAATCAAACAATTGTTGAATTAGCGTCATTACATGCAACAGATAAGATTCAAAGAGATATTGAAGAAGTATTAAAATTAAATGATTTGTATTATGAAAGAAGAACTAATTATTACAAAAACCAAGGAATTCCTTTAGATAAGATCTTTACCCCTTTGTATTTAGCCTCTGGCTATGTAAGTTTGATTTTAAAACACCCTGAACAAGCTACAAACCTTAAGTCTAAATTTATGCGTAAAGAAAGCTCTTATAATAAAGTTTTTTCTACAAAAACAGATTTAAATGTTTGGCCTAAAATAACAAGCATACTTAAACAAACTGATAAATTTCTAGAAACAAAGAGACCAAATGTAAATAGTTCAAGCGAACACTTCTTAAAAAACAGAAGACAGTATTTAAGTTTTCTAACGGTTAGTAGGCTATGTGGTAGTTTTAATTTTACAATTCAAGAATTAATTAATTTTGATTTGTCACTGCTTACCATGGAAGAATTTGAAATTACTTGGGAGTTAATGAAGAAGTCAATTTCTACTTTATCTAGTAAATCAAAAATTGCTCGAACTGTACTTTTAGATATTTGTAGAAAAATGAATAATGATAACTCAATAAAAGGTTTTGAAAGAATTGTGTCAGAAACTCTTCCCGATTTAAATATCATTAATTCTAAAAAATATAAGAGACAAGGTACTGTTTCTGTAACCAATGAATTTGTCGAAAGCGTTGAAATGATATTACCAAAACAACCTTGGAAACCAGGAACTCATAAAGAAGTAGCAAACAAATTAGATTGTTCAGAAAATGAAATTTATCTTGCAACTAATATTTTGATTGAAGCTGGTAAATTATATAAGCAGAAAGATGGAATTTTATATGATAAAGATGGAAAAATAGTTGATTTTGATGTTGAAAGAGTGAATCCAGAAACATTTCGTCTTAAAGAATAGATTATTATTTCAACTTCTCTTTCAAATAAATTGCTGTAATACTTTCTTTATTTTTTATCAAATTTTCCGGGGTGCCTTCAAACACTAAGTGTCCGCCCTCTTCCCCGCCTTTAGGGCCAAGGTCTATGATCCAGTCGGCGCATTTAATCACATCTATATTGTGTTCTACCACCAGCACCGTATGTCCGATTTCTATCAGCGCATTAAAGGCTTTCAGCAGTTTATTAATGTCGTGAAAATGCAAACCTGTCGTCGGTTCATCAAAAATAAATAAGACCTGTTCTTTCGCTACCCCTTTCGTTAAAAACGAAGCGAGCTTCACACGCTGTGCCTCGCCGCCACTTAGAGTAGAACTGCTTTGTCCGAGATGCACATACCCTAAACCAACATCCTGCAGCGGTTTTAATTTATTGACAACATCTTTCTTTTCGGTAAAAAACTCAATGGCTTCATCTACCGTTAAATCCAAAATGTCTGCAATATTTTTTCCGTTGTAATTTACCTCTAAAATTTCCTGCTTGAAGCGTTTGCCGTTGCACACTTCACACACCAGATGCACATCTGCTAAAAACTGCATTTCCACTACCTGTTCACCTTCGCCTTCGCAGGCATCGCAGCGGCCGCCTTCCACATTAAACGAAAAATGTTTCGCCTGATAACCACGAATCTTTGATAAAGACTGTACAGAAAATAAATCGCGTATAGCATCGTAGGCTTTGATGTAGGTCACCGGGTTACTGCGTGAACTTCTGCCAATCGGATTCTGGTCGACGAATTCAATTTTTTTTATCTTGTTTTTATAGCCCGTAATTTCTTTGAATAAACCCGGCTTTCCGCCAAAACCTTCCAGCTGAATTTTTAAGTAGGGATATAAAATCTGTTTGATGAGTGTAGTTTTTCCCGAACCCGAAACACCTGTAATGACCGACAATGCATTCAGGGGAATTT
>JADLAJ010000302.1 GCA_020848255.1 Chitinophagales bacterium | reverse complement strand
CTCCGGCCATCAAAGATTCCTATCTGAAAATGGACAGCATTCTGATGGCGGCGGAAATCACCAAAGCAGATGCTATTCATCCCGGTTATGGTTTTCTGGCTGAAAACGAAATCTTTGCGAGAAAATGCGCGGAGAAAAATATAAAATTCATCGGACCAACGCCGGAGCAAATCAACGCAATGGGTGATAAAATAACCGCAAAGGCTACCATGATAAAAGCTAAAGTGCCCGTCATTCCGGGTTCTGAGGATTTGATTACAGATATTGTGTTTGGCAAAAAACTGGCGAAAGAAATCGGCTATCCCGTTATTTTAAAAGCGACGGCAGGCGGCGGCGGCAAAGGCATGCGCATCGTCTGGAAGGAAGAAGAATTTGAATCCAACCTGCACAACGCACAGGCAGAAGCCGGCGCGGCCTTTGGCAATGCAGGCATGTACCTAGAAAAATATATTGAAGAACCGAGACATATAGAAGTGCAGGTGGCCGGCGACCAGTTTGGCAATGCTGCCCATTTTTCTGAGCGCGATTGTTCCATTCAGCGTCGTCATCAGAAACTGGTGGAAGAAAGTCCAAGCCCGTTTGTGGATGATGCGTTGAGAAAAAAATTAGGTGATGCTGCGAAGAAAGCGGTGAAGGCCATCAACTATGAAGGTGTTGGCACGATAGAGTTTCTGGTGGACAAACACAAAGGATTTTATTTCATGGAAATGAATACGCGTATACAGGTGGAGCATCCGGTGACGGAAGAAGTGATAGGACTGGATTTGATACGTTTGCAGATAGAACTGGCGGCTGGAAAAAAACTAGAACAATCCGAATATTTTCCAACAGGTTGTGCGATTGAATGCAGAATTAATGCGGAAAATCCGTTTGATAATTTTAAGCCATCGCCTGGAAAAATACTGAACTACCAGCCCAGCGGCGGCTATGGTGTGCGCATCGACTCACATGTGTACAGCGGCTATGTGATTCCCCCGTTTTACGATTCCATGATTGCAAAGTTAATTGTGAAAGGCAATACGCGTATAGAAGCCATTGACAGAATGAACCGCGCGCTGAACGAACTGAAAATAGACGGCATTAAAACCACGATTCCGTTTCACTTACAATTAATGGACAATACCGATTTCCGCAAAGGAAATTTCACCACTAAGTTTCTGGAAGATTTTGAGATGAGTGAGGAAGAATTATAGCTAAACGCAGAATCCTCTTCGAGAGACTTTTCTGAGAAAAAAAACTGTACACTACCAATAAAACAGGTAAAGCAATATTAGCAATATCGAAGACAAATAGTAATAAAACACTTCTTTGTATATAATACCTTCTTCAAATGACATTCTTCTACAGTCATATCCTAACCACATAAGTATCATGGGAAATAATGCAAAAATGGCATGATAGCTTTCGTTTATCTTGTAAATAAATCTTTTAGTAAATACTCTTTTTTGAATGGAAAATATTCTCGTTCGTTGAGCTGTAAAAGGTGAATTCTCAATCACTAAATCGTCTGGAAATAATTTACCAAAATCATATATCCTTCCTGACTGTGCAAAAATCTTATACTTTAGTTTTGAATGAGGTTCATACGAACCTTTTCTGTTTCTAAATCTATTTGGAGAATAAGACGCCTTTAAGATACTTGTACTATAAGGCTTAAACAATTTTACTTTCTCTGCTATTGACTTTGGTGGTAATAGAAATAAATCAATCACTAAAAGGGCATAAAAGAGTGCATACACTACTAAAATCAGGTTAATATATTTATATACAAGTAGTTGCATAAAATTACACAAGATAAGCGAAGTCTTCCGCGTCGCTCGGCGAACGTCTGTGACTTCGCCGCATTGTCTAATGTAACAAATTAAGTTGTAAACTAAAAATAAGATGCGGCGAAGTTGAAAACGTTCGCCGAACTGAGAGCAATTGCATTGTAAAGAAAATTTGTAACTTTACAATATATATAAACATACAATGGCTGAAGCCTAAAGAATAAAAGATCAACAAGCACTTTACTTTTGTACCATCACCACGATTGACTGGATAGATATTTTTACCAGAAAGATTTACAAAGATATTGTAGTGGACAGCTTAAACTATTGTATCCAACATAAAGGACTGGAAGTGTATGCTTTTGTAATTATGTCCAACCATCTTCATTTGATTATCAGTTCCAACAAGGAACCCATCAGCACCATTATCAGAGATTTCAAAAAATTTACCGCCAAACAAATTATCCTTACTATACAGACAGAACCGGAAAGCAGAAAAGAATGGTTACTTGCAAAAATGGCGTATGCAGGCAACAGAAATTCAAACAACAAAACCTATCAGTTGTGGCAACAGGATTATCATGCCATAGAAATCAGTAGCGACCATTTCTTACATCACAAAACAAATTACATTCATCAGAATCCTGTTCGTGCAGGCATTGTGGAACATGAAGAAGATTATTTGTATTCGAGTGCGCGCTATTTTTATAACAAAAAATGTTTGGTGGAGATGAGTTTTATTGGTGGATGATGTTATTAAGTTATAAACTTAAATAACGATGAGACGAAGTCGGAGACGTTCGCCGAGCTGTCGGTTTTTACTTCAACTTCTCTTTCAAATAAATCGCGGTAATACTTTCCTTATTTTTTATCAGATTTTCGGGTGTGCCTTCAAATACCAGGTGTCCGCCTTCTTCGCCGCCTTTCGGGCCGAGGTCTATGATCCAGTCGGCGCATTTAATCACATCAATATTGTGTTCTACCACTACAACGGTATGTCCTATTTCTATCAGCGCATTAAAGGCTTTCAGTAATTTATTAATGTCGTGAAAATGTAAACCTGTTGTCGGTTCATCAAAAATAAATAAGACCTGCTCTTTCGCAACGCCTTTGGTTAAAAACGAAGCCAGCTTCACGCGCTGCGCTTCACCGCCACTTAAGGTAGAACTGCTTTGTCCGAGATGCACATAGCCCAAACCCACATCCTGCAGCGGTTTTAATCTGCTCACGACATCTTTCTTCTCTGCAAAAAACTCCATGGCTTCATCTACCGTTAAATCTAAAATGTCTGCTATATTTTTTCCATTGTAATTTACATCTAAAATTTCCTGCTTGAAACGTTTGCCGTTGCACACTTCGCACACCAGATGCACATCCGCTAAAAACTGCATTTCCACTACCTGTTCGCCTTCCCCTTCGCAGGCATCGCAGCGGCCGCCTTCCACGTTAAACGAAAAATGCTTTGCCTGATAGCCACGAATCTTTGATAAAGACTGTACGGAAAATAAATCGCGTATAGCATCGTAGGCTTTTATATACGTCACCGGATTACTGCGTGAACTTCTGCCAATCGGATTCTGGTCGACGAATTCAATTTTTTTTATCTTGTTTTTATAACCTGTGATTTCCTTAAACAAACCCGGCTTTCCGCCAAAACCTTCCAGCTGAATTTTTAAGTAGGGATATAAAATCTGTTTGATGAGTGTAGTTTTTCCCGAACCCGAAACACCTGTAATGACCGACAATGCATTCAGGGGAATTT
>JADLAJ010000301.1 GCA_020848255.1 Chitinophagales bacterium | reverse complement strand
TGTTTTTGCAGAAAAGTTTTAATGGCTTCATCCATTTTATAGGCGCGATAAGCCAAACCATGAATACCAATTTCGGTGATGTTACGCAATAATTTTTTACGGTCTACATCCAGCTGCTCGAATAATTCCACTGCTTTAGTATCATTCAGCAATGGATTTTTATATTGCGTTTCTTTAGCGCGCGACACCAATGGAAGCAACAATGTTTCCTGCACACGACCCAGTTGTATTTTTATTTTTTTATCCATTTTTTATTCATTTTTTTACGTCATTGCGAGTGAGGAACGAACGACGCAATCTTTTGAATTAATTATCTATTCAGGACTATACTCGCTTTCTTTATCTCTGATAATTTCATCGTAATTCATGCTCATTTTTTTACATTTCTGCTGCACAAATAAATCCATCTGGTCATCATAATGTTTGTTGCCTTCTACATTACTTGCTCCGTAAGGTGATACACTTTCTATAATGGGTCCGTTCTTGGTAAACTGTACTAATTCAATATATGTTTCGCCGGCTTCTGCTTTGAATAACCCGTCTTTATATTTGGAAACCATCATAGCGGAAATAACATCCGGAACTCCGCCGATTGGCAATTCTTTATTGCCACGAACCAAATGCTGCAAACTGCCTAATGGCACATCGAGTGTGCCATAATATTTCATTAAATGCGCTTGTGCATCTTCCACACATTTTACTAAAAACCATTCTTTCACTTTTGTTCTTACTGCAGGAAAATGGCCTTCTTCTACTAATTTATCGATTACAGAATGAATCACCAATGCTACCATGGATGCCTGTTTATTATTAACATCCGCACTTCTGTTCCATTTTTGCATGTGTAAAATGCTCTCTTTTATCTGCGGATATTTATTGGGATCTAAATGTAAAATATCCTCAATATTTTCCATAGCATAGTTATAGGCGGGATTTGTAAGCGACTGGTCGTATTTAATTGCTTTAAATTCATCGTAAGAAATTTTACCAATGTTTGCAAATAAATAGCCGGTTCGTAAAGAGCGGTTGTCATCATACGCAAAATAAAAATTCTTTAAAGGATGCGTATTTCTGTCTACATTATCTTCTTTTGCCGTGCAGTTAAAAGGCGTATTATTATTGTTAAAAACATAGCCGCATTTCGGATTGATTACTTTGAGTAAGGTATCGTAAGGGTAATAATCATTGGCTTTCCAGAATGTTGCAGAAGTATTGCCGGGTACTACATGCCACCAGTCGTATTTTTTATCTTTTCTCGGGAAATGCCCGTTATCCATATACATGATATTATTTTCCTTATCAGCATAAATAATATTTAAACCCGGCAATGCCATTTCTTTTAAAGCAGACTGAAACTCCGTAAAGTTTTTGGCTTTGTTCATATGGTACCATTGTTCCGCACCGCGGATATCGAAACCAGATGGAAAACGCAGCGCATAATACTTGCCATCTTTTTCCATCACCGGACCATATACACTTTCGTAGAATTTTTTAGTGACAGGGATTTTAATAATCCAGAAAAGTTTCACCCACATCCTTACTTTCTTTTCTTTTAAATCCAGCCATTTTCCGTCATACTCATATTTCAGTTTTTCCGTCGGATGCATTTTTAGTAAATAGACATCATCATGGTCAGCAAAACTAACGGTATGTGCCCAACCTAAGTTTTCATTGGCACCATGAAAAATAGTAACACCACCGGGAAAAGTAGCCCCTAAAATATTCCAGCCTTCATCCGAATGCAGATGCGCTTCATACCAGGAATACGGACCTTCCAGCGGCTGATGTGAGTTGATGCCGAGATAGGTGTTGCCGTCTTTCGTTTTATTGGCATTTACAGCAAAACCATTACTACCCTTAGGTGTTCTGATCGTTGGATTGTCAATCGTGCCGTCAGAAATTTTCATGATAGAAAACGGAACATTCGTCATTAAAGCGAGCCCAACGGTATATCCGACAATCATATCTTTTTCGGTAATCGGCAATAAATCCTGCATAATACTTTCTTCCGGATGCAATCGGATATAGTTATTACACGCCAGCACATAGGCACTCAATATGCCTTTAAATTTTGGAGAAAAACTTTTGTCGTATAATTTATCTACGCTTTCACGGGCACCAATGAAAGCACATAAAAAATCCATAATGGCACCGTCTTTCCCTTTTAATTCACCCAGCCTGCCGCGTGCAGTCAGTAGATTTTCCCGCATCGATTTGATATCATCTTCGCAAGTCGCCCAGGCTAAACCATAGGCTACTTCCTCATCCGTTTTACCATAAATATGTGGCACACCCCATTTATCACGAATAATTTTTATATTCTTCGTGTTAATTTCAACAGAGAAAGAGGAAGAAAGACAACAGGTGAAAATGATTAGTAAAAATAGTTTTTGCATAGTTTATAATTAGACTATTAAGGTAGGAATAAATAAAATGAAATCAGCTATACCATTGTTTAGTTTTGGTTAAAGTTGCCGGCAGATAATCTGTGCCGGTCAATTTTATTATCTTAGCCAAAATTTAAATTATGTATATCCTTACCGTCAACTGCGGCAGTTCATCTTTGAAATTAGATGTCATTGATACACAAACTCAGCAATCCGTTACAGAACTGAAAGCAGAACGCTTACCCGAAGAGCGCGACATAACACTAAACGGCAAAACGCTGACGTATTCCGGTGAATTATTATTTCCTTATATTCTTACATTTTGTCTGGAAGCGGTAAAGAAAGATCTGGCAGATAAGACCATCAGCGGAATAGGGCATCGTGTAGTGCACGGCGGAGATAAATATTACCAACCCGTTCTTATAGACGAACAGGTCGCTAAAACGATTGAGGACTTAATTGATTTAGCGCCGTTGCACAATCCGGCTAATCTGTCCGGAATAAAAGCGGCTCAGCAGGTATTCCCGAACCTGCCGAATATAGCCGTATTTGATACTGCTTTTCATCAGACATTGCCAAGCCGTGCCAAGCATTATGCAATTGACAAGGAAATTTCAAAAAAGTATAACATTAAACGTTACGGATTTCACGGCACCAGTCACCAGTACGTTGCACAAAAAGCAGCGGACTTCCTTCAACAGGATATTAAAAACTTACGCATACTGTCTTGTCATTTGGGTAATGGTGCCAGTATCTGTGCGATAGAATTCGGCAGAAGCATAGAAGTATCATTGGGTATGACAACGATGGAAGGCCTGGTCATGGGCACACGTTCCGGTGATGTAGACCCTGGTATTGTTACCTTTTTGCAACAAAAAGAAAACTGGACATACGAACAGGTAGAAACTTTTCTGAATAAGAAATCAGGTCTTGCCGGTATGAGTGGATTTGGAAATGATATGCGGGATATTTTGCAACAAGCAGAAAACGGCAATGAAGATGCCCGTCTGGCAATACAGGTATTTACGCACCGGCTTACAAAATATATTGGTGCATATGCTGCCGTGATGAGCGGTGTGGATGTGTTGTTGTTTACGGCTGGCATCGGCGAAAACAGTCCTGAAATCAGAAACAGAGTTTGTCGGGGTTTAGAGTTTTTAGGAATCATGCTGGATGATGATAAAAACAAATCAGCGAAACTGAGTGATGAACTGGATGTTGCGAATATTTCGGATGAAAATTCACGCGTAAAAATACTGGCGATTCGAACGGACGAACAACTGGCGATTGCACTGGAAGCACAGAAAATTATTGAAGAAAAGAATAAAGTTAATTGCATTCCGAAAATTCCGATTGCCATTTCCGCTCGCCATATACACCTGACACGGGAAACAGTGGATGTATTATTTGGAAAGGATTATGAGCTGACCGAATATAAACCTTTGTCGCAGCCCGGACAGTACGCTGCAAATGAAACCGTAAATATTGTTGGTAAAAAAAATAAGATTGAGAACGTACGTATATTGGGGCCACTGCGTCCGAAAGATCAGGTGGAGATTTCCAAAACAGATGAGTTTTTCTTAGGGGTGGATGCACCGATACGCGAAAGTGGACATCTGGACGGAACGCCCGGAATTACGCTGATTGGTCCTAAAGGTACAGTGATACTTAAGGAAGGCGTGATTATTGCACTGCGTCATATTCATATGCATCCGTCGGATGCGGAGCTTTTTGGCGTGAAAGATCACGATATTGTTTCTGTTGAAGTAGATGATGAAGACAGACCGCTTACGTTTAAAAATGTAGTTATTCGTGTATCGGATAAATTTAAACTGGAAATGCACATCGACACGGATGAAGGAAATGCCGCTGAAATTAAAAGTGGGGAAGAAGGAGTTTTAATGTCGTGCAAGCAAAGTGTAAGTCTGCTGGCTAAGAATGTTTAAAAAACACAAATGATATAAAATGCCATTTACTTTTTGTCATCCAGCAATTGTTTTTCTTTTTAGGATTTTTCCCAAAAGATATTTCTCATTAATCGGTCTAATTATTGGCAGTATGGCTCCGGATTTTGAGTACTTCTTGAGAATGCGAATAAGTAGTACAATCGGTCATTCTTTACACGGGATATTTTTATTTGATCTTCCTCTTAGTCTTTTAATCGCGTATGTTTTCTTTAATACTGTATCCAAAGATTTAATAAACAACTTGCCTAAGTATTTTAGAGAGAGATTATTATTTATAACAAAAATAGACTGGAATATATATTATAAGGAAAACAGACTTGTTGTAATCTATTCAATTGTTTTAGGAGCTGCTACACATATTTTATGGGATGGGTTTACACATAAATCTGGGTATTTTGTATTGCAATATGGATTCCTTTCATCTTATATAAATATCTTCTCATACTCAGTCGGAGTATATAAGATACTTCAACACACCAGTACGTTAATTGCAGGTATGTTTCTGCTCCTTTTAATTTCTAAATTAAAGCCTGAAGAAAGATTGAAACAAAAGAATATTAGTATTTATTGGGTTAGGGCTATTGTAATCGGATTTTGTATTGTCTTTTTTAGAATAATTTTAGGAGGTTTTGGCGGTATTGGGACTTTTATAGTTACATGTATTGCTGCAGGTTTATACTCTTTAATATTAACACCATTGATATTCAAAAATAGATTAACCTGAATAATTATTTTTTTTGTTATAAAAATTGACTAGTGCTTAAGTTTTAACCTTTGTATTTTCAGTAATGAGTTGACCGCTAATAAAACACCACTATTTTGTAATATTCCCACCATTTTATTCACTAATTTAGCAACCAAATACATTCCTTGATGAAAAAACTAATAGCATTTACACTTTCACTCTCACTCTCATTTTCATTGTTTGCTCAGCAAAATGATGTTGTAGGGAAGAATATTGACAAAACAGCAAAACCCGGCGAAGACTTCTTTAAATATGCCAATGGAGGCTGGACAAAACAAAATCCGATTCCGGCAGCGTATTCGCAATGGGGAATTGGTAATCTGGTGCAGGAAGATGTATGGACGAAACTGAGAACCATCAGTGAAAACGCAGTCCTGCAAAATAAAACACTGGATAAGGTAGAAAATAATACCCGTAAAATAGCCAACTTTTACGGTACCGCTATGGACACGAACGCCATTGAACTGGCTAAGTTAACACCACTGAAAGCAGAGTTAGCCATGATAAACGGAATTAAAGATATTCCCGGCCTATTAAAAGTAATCACCTATATGCACTCTGTAGGTATTTCTACTGCATTCGATTTAGGGGTGTATCAGGATATGAAGAACAGTGAAGTAAATGCCTTGTATTTATCACAAGGCGGATTGGGTTTACCCAACAGAGATTATTACTTCAATAAAGATGCACGTACTGTAAAGATTGTTACAGATTATAAAACAAAACACCTGAGCAGAATGCTGACGTATGTTAATCCGTCTTTTACAAGCGGAGCAGCAGGTGTATTTAATCTGGAGAAAGCACTGGCAACCAAATCCAGAAAACTGGAAGATTTGCGCGACCCATATGCCAACTACAATAAAATGTCGATTGCACAGTTAAACAAACTCACACCAAAAATTAACTGGAATACCGTTTTTACGCAGTTGAATATTAAAACGGATTCAGTGATTGTCGGACAGCCTGAGTTTTTTACACAACTGAATAAAATACTAACAACAATACCATTGTCAGCCTGGAAAAATTACCTGCGTTTTCATTTAATATCCGGTAACGCAGATTACCTATACAGCAAAGTAAATAAAGAAGATTTTCGTTTTTACGGAACTGTCATCAGAGGCAGAAAAGAACAACTGCCGCGCTGGAAACGTGCGCTGCAATGGGAAGAAGGAGCTATGGGCGAAATCTTAGGACAATTATATGTAAAAGATAATTTTCCGGCAGCCACCAAAGCACGTTACAATAAATTGTGTGATGACGTATTTGCAGCATTCGCAGTACGCATCAAAAATCTGGACTGGATGAGTGAAGCAACGAAACAAAAATCATTGCAGAAACTGAACTCTGTTACAAAAAAAGTGGGCTACCCGGATACATGGAAAGATTTTTCCGAATTGAATACCAATGATAAATCGCTGGTAGAAAATATTAAAAGTGCCAATAAATTCTGGTTCAATTATAATATCAGCAAACTTAATAAACCAGTGGACAGAACCGAATGGGACATGACACCGCAAACTTATAATGCTTATTACAATCCATCCAATAATGAAATCGTGATGCCGGCAGGTATTTTTGTTATTCCCGGTTTTAGAGATGAAGACATTGATGACGCTGTAATTTATGGGTATGCAGCTGCGTCTACGATTGGTCACGAAATTACACATGGTTTTGATGATGAAGGTCGACAGTTCGATGATAAAGGAAATCTGCAAAACTGGTGGCAGGATGAGGATGAAAAGAAATTCAACGAAATGGCTCAAAAATATATCGACCAGTTTAATAATTATGTAGTGCTGGATTCCATGCATATTAACGGAAAAGCTACTTTAGGTGAAAATATCGCTGATTTGGGCGGATTGGTGATTGCATTAGATGCTTTCAAAAAAACAACACAATACAAAGAAGGTAAACTGATTGACGGATTAACTCCGTTGCAGCGTTACTTCTGAGGGTATGCATTAGGTTGGCTGGGTCATCAGCGAGATGAAGAACTGGCTACGCGCGTACTGACAGATGTGCATTCACCGGCATTTTTACGCGTGAACGGACCGTTTTCCAATATCGATGATTTCTTTGAAGCATTTGGTATAAAACCAGGTGATAAGATGTTCCGTCCGGATAGCGAAAGAGTAAAAATCTGGTAAAAAACCTATTTTCTTAGAAATCGTACTTATTGAGTACTTGCTTATAAGGAGAGCCGAATTTGTTGATAATAATCAATAAATTCGGCTTTTTTACCATATATAAGGCCAATTCCACCACTTAATCACTTAAAACCACCACTTACTAAGTTGCACTGACAGTTAACTAAGCTTGATGTAATATTGTATCAACAAACAGATTTGTTTACGTTTCTCTCTCTTTTAATCTGTTGTTTACGGCTTTTTAAAGGCCCTAAAGTATTTAGAAACTTTCTCCCCTAATTTTTAACACAGTTTCAGTTTCGACTTGAAACTATTAACGCAAAATAAATGTTTTTATAGTATACAACTAAAAAGCAATTTTGCAAGTCTGATTAAAAGACAACAATAAGTATGAATAATCACAATTTAACAGCCTATGAAAAATATATACAAAATATTATTACACCTTGTCATATTGGTAGTCATCTTTGTACCGTTTTCGGTCTTAGCAAACAATCATGATACCGATAAGAACTCTGATGCCATTATCAGAAGTATCTGGAAGTACGAACAGGATCAAACCAAATATTCTCCGGAAGATGGCGTAGCCAAAAAGATTTTCTACTTATCTCTCAATTCTGATGGTACCTATCATCAATATGTACAGGTAGTTCCGATATCTCCGCAGGACTATTTTCGCGTTAAAAACTATTCAGTAGACGGAAAATGGACGGAAAAAAACGGAAAACTGATATTAGATGAGTATGGTAAAGAAAACTCCATCGACTACAATTTCCTGTATTCTAATTTCGAGAATATCGATAATCAGTTCATCACGACAAAAAAATAGACTTTAAACCATAAAATTAAGTATTAATGTTGTTTTACGTTAGCTGCCTGTTTCAGGTGGCTTTTTTATTTTCAAATTATTAATTCTAAAAAGATTAACAAAGTATCCTGTTGCATTTTGTAAATTAGCACGTAAACAACTGTGTACATGCACAGCAGTTCAGCAACATGAAACAGCATTTCGATACCACTTTATTAGAAAAATTAAGCACCTCTATAGAAGGAGAATTATATTTTAACGATACCATGCGTACCTTGTACGCTACAGATGCATCTGTCTATAAAGAATATCCGGTGGCTGTTTGCTACCCGAAAACCAACAAGGACATACAAACCTTAATACAGTTTGCCAATCAGCACAAAACATCTTTAATACCGCGTACAGCCGGTACTTCGCTGGGCGGTCAGGTGGTAGGTGGCGGCATCGTAGTCGATGTATCAAAGTATTTTGATAAAATTCTGGAAGTAAACAAGGATGGAAATTACTGCATTGTGCAGCCTGGTGTAGTGCGCGACGAACTAAACCGACAGCTTAAATCAGTGGGTTTATTTTTTGCACCTGAAACATCCACTGCAAATCGAGCCATGATTGGGGGGATGGTGGGTAATAATTCCTGCGGAACCAATTCCATCGTATATGGCAGCACCCGCGACCATGTACTAGAATTGACCGGATTCCTGAGTGATGGATCGGAAGTGGTGTTTAAAAATCTTGCAGCAGAAGAATTGCAGGGAAAAAGTCTGCAGGAAAACCGTGAAGGAATTATTTACAAGTTTCTGCAGGAAGAATTGTCGAATAAAGACACGCAACAGGAAATTCTGCAGCAGTTTCCCAATCAGAAAATACACCGAAGAAATACCGGTTATGCTATTGATGAATTGCTGAAACAGCAGCCGTTTGATGAAAATGGAAAGCCGTTCAATTTATGCGAACTGATTTGCGGCAGCGAAGGAACACTGGCATTTATCACGGAAATAAAATTAAACCTTGTTCCGCTTCCGCCAAAAGAAAAAGTAGTGGTAGCGATTCATTTTAAAACGCTGGAAGAAAGTTTACGTGCCACAGTGATTGCCATGAAACATCAGCCAACTGCCTGTGAACTGATTGATAAGATCATTCTGGATTGTACGAAACAAAATATAGAGCAAAGTAAAAACCGTTTTTTTGTAAAAGGAGATCCGGAAGCTATTTTATGTGTGGAGTTTCATGGAGAAACGAAAGAAGATATTGATGCGAAAGCGAAAGCCTTGCAACATGATTTTGAAAATGAAAATGTAGGATATCATTTTCCATACTTGTACGGAAATGACATCAATAAAATATGGACGTTGCGTAAAGCAGGTTTAGGTTTGCTTGCCAATATTCCCGGAGATGCAAAAGCGGTGGCGGTGATTGAAGATACTGCCGTTGCAGTGGAGGATTTACCGGCGTATATCGGCGATTTTACAGACATGATGGCTAAGCACCAGCAGCGAAGTGTATACTACGCACATGCCGGTGCTGGAGAATTACATTTGCGTCCTATTCTCGATTTAAAGAAAAAAGAAGACCGTGTTTTATTCAGAACGATTGCCACGGAGACGGCATATCTGGTGAAAAAATACAACGGCTCTCTAAGCGGAGAGCATGGCGATGGCCGTGTGCGCGGTGAATTTATTCCGCTGATGATTGGTGAAAAAAATTACCAGTTGCTGCGCAAGTTGAAATACACATTTGATCCGGATAATATTCTGAATCCCGGAAAAATTGTGGACACACCGCCAATGGATACTTCCTTACGTTATGAAGAAAATCAAGAGACGCCGGCATTTGAAACAGTTTTTAATTTTGACAGAGATGAAGGCATCCTGCGGGCAGCAGAAAAGTGCAATGGCAGCGGTGATTGTCGTAAATTACCCGGCAGTGGCGGTACGATGTGCCCTTCTTACATGGCTACACGCAGTGAAAAAGATACGACCCGTGCACGTGCGAATATTTTAAGAGACTTTCTATCCAATTCAACTCAACCAAATAAATTTAATCACAAAGAAATTTATGAAGTGATGGATTTGTGTCTAAGCTGTAAAGGCTGCACATCGGAATGTCCTTCCAATGTAGATATCACTACATTAAAAGCTGAATTCTTACATCAATATTACAAAGAAAATGGTGTACCCTTGCGGACTAAAGCGATTGCTAATATCGGTCAGCTCAGTAAGCTGGCTATGCTGTTTCCAGCATTGAGTAATTTCGGGTTGACGAATAAATACACATCAGGTATTCTGAAAAATATATTGAAGATCGCACCAAAGCGTTCTATGCCCTTGTATTACAAAGAGACATTGTTAAGCTGGTATAAGAAGAACAGTAAGGAACTGGAATTGAAGATTCC